>JAQTSL010000143.1 GCA_028711355.1 Rhodoferax sp. | reverse complement strand
TGCCCGCCCAAACTGCCTCGCAACTCGCCTTGCCATCCATCTGTGCCTTAATGAATTTTCTCGGTTAAAGATTTGCGGGACAGACTCGTACTACACGCAGTGAGCGTTGCTCTGTCCCCAACTGATTAGTTGGCAACGCGGCCGGCCGGCACATGTTGCGCTGCTGATTCGATATGACCAGTCTGGTCGTCAAAGAAAAAATCAGGCTCAAATTCGCGCAGGAATTCGCCCTTGGCCAGGCCACCCAGAAACATCGCTTCATCGACCTCGATGTTCCAGTTCATCAGGGTTCGGATCGCGCGCTCGTGCGCCGGGGCGCTGCGCGCGGTTACCAGCGCCGTGCGCACGCGCATCGCTGGCGTTCCCGACTGCTGCAATCTTTGGAGCGCCACCAGCAAGGGTTTGAACGGCCCATCTGGTAACGGCTGACTTGCCTTGGCGCGCTCGTGCTGCTGAAACGCCAGCAAGCCCTGGGTCTGAAAGACTTGCTCGGCCTCGTCGCTGAACAGCACCGCGTCGCCGTCAAACGCGATACGTACTTCTTGCGGGTGCGCGTCGCTGGCGTGCACCGATTGCGGATAAACCTGTGCGGCTGGCACACCCGCAGCAAGTGCGGCGCGTACGTCGCTCAAATGCGTGCTCAAAAACAGGTTGGCGTGCAGTGGCTTGAGGTAGCGCCATGGCGACTGACCACGGGTAAAACTGCCGCGCTCAATGGGCAGGCCGTAATGCTGGGCCGAGCGAAACACCCGCATGCCAGACACGGGGTCATTGCGCGACAGGATAACCACCTCTACCGGGTGCGCACCAGCAGCCTCCGGGGTGTTGAACGCCAGCAGCTTTTTTACCAGCGAAAAAGCCACGCCGGGTTTGGCGGGGGTGTCCAGCCGCTGCAACTGCAAGGCCATGTAGGCGCGGTCGTCAGCCTGCTCAAAGACCTGGTTTTCTTCTTCAAAGTCAAACAGCGCGCGGCTGCTGATGGCTACTACCAGTTTGCCGTCAAGTGTCAATGACATGGATGCATTCCTAATCAGTCGGGGTCTAATTAATCGGGGTCAGAACCCAATTAATTTAATTGGGTTCTGACCCCGATTAATTTTGCTGCAAAAACATCTGATAGACCGGGTTAGCGGTCTCTTCTACGTAGGGATAAGCCAGCGTGGCTAAAAACTTGTCGAATGCTTTGTGGTCTTTGAGGGGCACCTGCAAACCCACCAGAATGCGGCCGTAGTCTGCCCCCTGATTGCGGTAATGGAACAGGCTGATGTTCCAGCCCGGTCGCATCAGGCTTAAAAACTTCATCAGCGCACCAGGCCGCTCAGGGAACACAAAGCGTAGCAAACGCTCTTCTTTTGCAAGCGCAGAATGACCACCCACCATGTGCCGGATGTGTTCTTTGGCCAGATCGTCATGGGTCAGGTCAATCGCAACAAAACCGTGTTTGGTCAGGTGCGCGGCAATCTTGCCCGATTCACCCTTGGCCGCGGTGGTCAGCCCGACAAACACGTGCGCTTTGTGCGCGTCGCTGATGCGGTAATTGAACTCGGTCACATTACGCAGCGCTTTGCCTCCGCCAAAGCTGGGCAAGTCGCCAATCAGCTCACAAAAGCGCCTGAAGCTGCCGCGCTCTTCGGGGATGGTCACGGCGAAAAGCGCCTCGCGCTCTTCGCCCACCTCGGCGCGCTCGGCGACAAAGCGCAGGCGGTCAAAGTTCATGTTGGCGCCACACAAAATGGCGGCGTAGGTTTCGCCCTTTTTCTTGTGCGTGGCCACATACTGCTTGACCGCCGCCACGGCCAGCGCACCGGCCGGTTCCACAATGCTGCGGGTATCGACAAACACGTCTTTGATGGCTGCGCAGACCGAGTCGGTGTCCACCAGCAGGTAGTCATCGACCAAGTCGCTGGCAATGCGAAAGGTCTCCTCTCCCACCAATTTCACGGCCGTGCCGTCCGAGAACAGTCCGACGTCGGCCAGCGTGATGCGCTCATGTGCGGCGACCGATTGCGTCATCGCATCCGAATCGTTCATTTGCACGCCGATCACCTTGATCTCGGGGCGCACGGCCTTGATGTAATTGGCCACGCCGGCAATCAAGCCGCCGCCGCCAATCGCCACAAACACCGCGTCCAGTCGCCCCTGGTGCTGGCGCAGCAACTCCATGGCGATGGTGCCCTGGCCGGCAATCACGTCGGGGTCGTCAAACGGATGGACAAAGGTCAGGCCCTGCTTTTTTTCAAGCTGGACTGCGTGCGCGTAGGCGTCTGAATAGCTGTCGCCAAACAGCACCACCTCACCGCCAAAGCCGCGCACGGCGTCAATCTTGACGCCTGGCGTGGTGGTCGGCATGACGATCACCGCGCGCGCGCCCAAGCGCTGGGCGCTCAGGGCCACGCCCTGCGCGTGGTTGCCGGCCGAGGCACAAATAACGCCTTTTTTCAGAGCGGCGGGGCTCAGGTGCGCCATCTTGTTGTAAGCGCCGCGCAGCTTGAAGCTGTGCACCGGTTGCTGGTCTTCGCGTTTGAGCAAAATGGTGTTACCCAGGCGCGCGCTTAAAGCCGCAGCGGGCTCCAGCGCCGACTCAACAGCAACGTCATAGACGCGTGCCGTCAGGATTTTTTTGAGATAGTCAAACGGGGTGAGTTGTGAGGCTTGCATAGGCTGCCGATGATAAGCCGCCCGGCGCAGGTCAACATCGGGGGTGCGATTCAAAGTGAGGTGATGCCAGGCATCTACGACGCATATCAGGGCGACTGGGTCAAATTGCTTAATGCGTGCGGGACAGACCAAGGCTACACGAAGTGAGCTTGCTCTGTCCCCAACTGATTAAATAATTGACGGCGCGCCTTTGGCCCGAAAGCCCGGTCGCCTGACCCAATCACCCTGCCGCAACGCTGCTGGTTATAACGGATGTTGCAGCAAAACCGGCCCCAGCCCCCGTTTGAAAAGCGCTAGCAGCTATCAAATGTGACGAGTTCAATAAAGTGTTTGATGGTGCTCCTTTTCAAATAAAACTATTTAGCGGCGGCTCTGAGGCGCAGTGCGACTGTATCCCCCTTTTTGGCAGGATGCCGAAGCGCATGGCGGATAAGCCACTTCACCTCGGTAGATGCCTCCACTAGCCAACGCTCACAAGTCGCAAAGACTACTTCTGGGTGATCTTTCGCAATATCGCCCAGGTGGTTTGCAACACTGCGGCGCACATAAAGGCATTGATCGTTTCTCAGGGACTCAAGAATGGGAAACACGGGGTCGGGATTTACGATAAAGGCTGGAATCCGCATTGCCCAAGGCAAACGGGAACGCGTTCCTTCTGAGCAAAGTCGCCGTACATGAGGGTCTGGATCGGAGGTCCATTCAAGCAGCCGCGAAAGCGTGCGTTCTTGTTGTTGGATCAGGAATGGTCGTATGGAAAACTCGGCACTGAACCGCTTGGTGAGTTCATACTGCGCCAGCATAGAAATCTCAAACGGATCGTGCCCCCCGTTTTCTCTCGGATCAAGTCCATACTCAGCGACAAAGCAAACGTGAGGCAGGTAAAAAAATACCGCCAGTCCAAGATCATCTGTTTGGGTTAGTGGTGGTGTCAGGGACGCCAAGAGTATCTCTATGGCCGTCGTGTATTTATCAGGCAGACACTGACGAAGCGCCCGCGCCAGATGTTGACCTCGCTCCAGAATACCAAGCGGTTCCAGCCCTTCCAGCGTTACACGACGAAATAACTCGTCATCAAACCGTGGATACACATGCGAGATATTGTGCGCCAAGCAATCAATCGCCTCTGACCCAAGCAGGTGCTTCAGAGCAATTCCCTTCTGAATTGATTTCGGCGCGACGGGAATGCGCGGTATGTTATTTGCGGCAAGATTCATTCACTGTTCCGGCGAGTGGGGAGTGAGGTCTAATGTTCAAGGTGACCGGACGCTGCGCGGCTTCATCGCGCAGCGTCCGGTGGATTGATGGGTTCGGCCACATTCGCAACTACGCATGGCAGTCTTTGCGCCCGAGTCTCACCTGTGACTGTTGCAGCGTCAGCTTTCGCGCAGACAATGGGCTGATTTGGATAACAGGAGTGATCTGAATGGAATGCACAGTCAATTGGACCGGCGCTTTGGGCACGCGCTCGGGCATGGGTTTTGTCGCTGAAACCGGCAGCGGCCACACCTTGATGATGGACGGCGCGCCTGACGCCACCAAACCTGAAAACGGTGGCCTGAACCTGGCGCCGCGCCCGCTGGAGCTGCTGCTGGCCGGTACCGGTGGCTGTAGCGCCTACGACGTGGTGCTGATCCTGAAGCGCGGCCGCCACGACGTGCGCGGTTGCACTGTCAGGCTCGACGCCGACCGGGCCGAGACCGATCCCAAAGTATTTACGCGTATCAATATGCACTTTACCGTCACCGGTAACGGTGTGCCCGCCGCCGCGGTGGCGCGTGCCATCGCCATGAGCCACGACAAATATTCCTCGGCCAGCGTCATGCTGGGCCAGACGGCCAGCATCACCACCAGCTTTGAAGTGTGCGAAATGGGTGGTCAAAAAGGCTTACCAAGTTAACCCAGTCGTTCAAAACCGACCCGGCCACTGGCCGCGGTGAGTTGTGCGAGCTGCTTGGCCGCCTGCGGCCCAACCCAGTCCCAGGAAAACCGCCAAGTCCAGCAGCCCATGCAGCCGGGGGTGTTCATGCGGTGCCGGCCATCTAGCCCCAGCACGTCCTGAAACTGGCACAACGCCAGCCGCGCCACCGACATCCAGGCCGCGCGAATCATCGCCCAGTGCACCTCGGCATCGCCGCAGGGCAGGTAATGCTTGGCAAAGGCGCGTTCGTGCGGGTTGCAACCGGCCCACCAACCGACCACCGTGTCGTTGTCGTGGGTGCCGGTATAAACCACCGTGTTGGGCGCGTAGTTGTGCGGCAGAAAGGGGTGCTGCGCATCGCCAGAGAAAGCAAATTCCAGCACCCGCATTCCCGGAAAACCGGTGCGCTCGCGCAACGCGCTCACCTCTGGCGTGATGATACCCAGGTCTTCAGCAATGATTGGCAAGTCACCCAGCGTGCGCTGGAGTGCTTCAAATAAGGCGATGCCCGGCCCGGGCAGCCAGCGCCCTTTGACCGCAGTGGGTTCGTCAGCCGGAATTTCCCAGTAATCGGCAAAACCGCGAAAGTGATCGATGCGGATGATGTCAGCCAGCGCCAGTTGGCGCTGCACCCGCGCCACCCACCAAGCGTAGCCGTCGGCGCGCATCGCATCCCAGTGGTACAGCGGGTTACCCCAGCGCTGGCCGGTAGCCGAGAAAAAATCGGGGGGTACACCCGCCACGACGCTGGGCATCCCGTCGGGTTGCAACCGATACAGGTTGGGCCGGGCCCAGCAGTCGGCGCTGGGGTGGGCGACAAAAATCGGCAGGTCACCGACCAGCCGCACACCCTTGCCGTGCGCATAGGCCTTGAGCGCCTGCCACTGCACGTCAAACTGCCACTGCACAAAGGTCCAGAACGCCACCTCGCTGGCGTGCGTCTGGCGTGCGCTAGTCAGCGCCGCCGGGTCGCGCCGCGCAAGCTGCAAGGGCCACTGTGGCCACGGCGCCGAACCATAAGCCTGATCCAGCGCCATGAACAGCGCATAGTCGTCCAGCCAGTCTTGCTGTGTCGCAGTCCAGTCGGCCAGGGCGTGCCGTAGCAACCCATCGGCACCCGTTACAAAGCCGGCAAAAGCCTCACGCAGACGCGCCATCCGCCACGGCAATACGCGCTCAAAGTCCACCCGCAGCGGATCAAACGGGCTGGCTAAATCGGGTTTTGCCAGCCAGCCCTGCGCCACCAGCGGCTCCAGCGCTACCAGCATCGGGTTGCCAGCAAAGGTTGAGCTGCCCATGTAAGGGGAATAGCCCGGCCCGGCCGGCCCCAGCGGCAGCGTTTGCCACAGCGTCTGGCCGGCGCTGTCCAGCCAATCGACAAAGTAATAAGCGTTGAGGCCCAGGTCGCCACTGCCGTACGGACCGGGCAGCGAGGTCGGGTGCAAGAGAACGCCAGCACGGCGCTGTGCAAGTATGGAATTAGTCATCGGTTTGGGGTTCAATGGCACAGGCGCTGGTACAGCGCCAGGTACTGGCTGGCCGCCTGGCTCCAGTCCAACCGCTGGCGCATGGCACGCGCGCGCACCTTGCGCCACTGCGCAGGCTGGTCGTACAGGGCAAAGGCACGCGCCACGGCGCGCGACAGGCTGGGAACGTCAAATTCGCTGAAAACAAATCCGTTGGCGCTGCCCTCTGCCAGATTTTCCAGCGAACAGTCCATCACCGTGTCGGCCAGTCCGCCGACCCGGTGCACCAGCGGCAGGCTGCCGTATTTCAGGCCATACATCTGCGTCAGCCCGCACGGCTCAAAGCGCGACGGCACCAACGTGACATCGGTCGCGCCAAAAATCTGGTGGGCGTAAGGCTCGTCGTAGCCGATCCGAACCGATACCGACGCCGGATGCGCTTTGGCGCGTTCGGCAAACGCCGTCTGTAACGCAGCGTCGCCTGCACCCAACACCACCAGTTGGCCGCCACGGGCGATCAGTTCGTCGATCACGCCCAGCACCAGATGCAGGCCTTTTTGTTCGGTCAGCCGACTGACCACGCCAAACAGTGGCGCGTCGGCGGCAACGCTCAGGCCAAGCAGTCGTTGTAGCTCGGCCTTGCACTGCTTCTTGCCTTCGGGATTGCGTGCGTCGTAGCGTGCCGCCAGCGCCGCGTCGTGCGCTGGGTCCCAGACCGCTTCATCGACACCGTTGAGGATGCCCGACAGGTCGGCCGCGCGGGTGCGCAACAAGCCGTCCAGCCCGCAACCCTGCTCAGGTGTCTGGATTTCGCGCGCGTAGGTCGGGCTCACCGTCGTGATGTGGTCGGCGTAATACAGGCCGGCTTTCATGAATGAGAGCTGGCCGTGAAACTCCAGCCCATCGACCGCAAAGGCTGAAGCTGGCAAGCCCAATTCAAAAAAGTGTCGTGGCGCAAACAGGCCCTGGTACGCCAAGTTGTGCACGGTATAGACGCTGGCTACGCGCTGGCGTTGTGGCGGCAGGTACGCCAGGTAGGCGCCGGCCAGCGCGGCGTGCCAGTCGTGGCTGTGCACCACACGCGGCTGCCAAGCGCTGTCCAGCCCAGCCGTTAGTCGGGCCGCGACCCAGCCCAGCAGGGCAAAGCGCCGATCGTTGTCGGTAAACGGCTGTCCCTGCTCATCTGCGTAAGGTGAGCCCGCGCGGTGGTACAGCGTGGGCACGTCGATCACATAGGCCTGCAAGCCCAGACTGGTCAGCCGCCCCTGGCGCAGCGCAACCATCTCACCCCAGGGGGCGTGCAATGTTGTCAGTAACTTGGCGCCCTGCAGGTCGGCCAGGATCGGCGCAAAGCCTGGCAGCAACACGCGCACCTCGCAGCCAGCGGCGTTGAGCGCCTGCGGCAGGGCGCCGGCCACGTCGGCCAGGCCGCCGGTCTTGAGCAGTGGGAAGATTTCGGCACTGACTTGCAATACATTCATTTAAAAATCCCCGCCTCAAAGCTTGTTGAGCATATCGCGCGTGATCAACACCACCCCGCCTTCGCTGCGCTCAAAACGCTCGGCATCCAGCACTGCATCCTCGCCCACCACCAGACCTTCCGGGATGATGCAACCGCGGTCAATCACCACCTTGCGCAAGCGGCAATGACGATGAATGGTCACATTTGGCAACACCACCGCCTCTTTGATGTGGCAGTCCGAATGCACCCGTACCTCTGAGAAAAATACCGAATGCCCGACAAAGGAACCCGAAACGATGCAGCCGCCCGATACAACCGTGTTGACATAAACGCCGTTGTTACCGTCTTTGTCCGGCACAAATTTGGCCGGCGGCAATTGGCGCTGATAGGTCCAGATCGGCCATTCGGTGTCGTAAATGTCGAGTTCGGGCACGGTCGAGGCCAAATCCAGGTTGGCCGACCAGAACGCATCAATGGTGCCCACATCGCGCCAATACGGCTCAATGCCCTTGACGCGCGAGACACAAGACAAGCCAAATGGGTGTGCCAACGCACAACCCTCGTCCACAACGCGCGGAATCACGTTCTTGCCAAAGTCGTGCTCTGACGCGGGGTTGGCCAGGTCTTGTTCCAGCAGGCGGTACAGATAGTCAGCGTTGAAGATGTAAATACCCATGCTGGCCAGTGATGCCGCATCGTTGCCCGGCATGGGGGGTGGGTCAGCGGGCTTCTCTACAAAGGCAGTGATCTGGCGCTGGTCATCGACCGCCATCACGCCAAAGGCCGACGCCTCGGCACGCGGTACTTCGATGCAACCCACGGTACATCCCGCGCCACGCGTGACATGGTCCTTGAGCATGATCGAATAATCCATCTTATAGACATGGTCACCGGCCAGGATCACGATGTATTGCGGGTGGCTGGAGCGGATGATGTCCAGGTTCTGAAAAATGGCGTCGGCCGTTCCGCGGTACCAGTGCTCTTCGCCCACGCGTTGTTGGGCCGGCAGCAGGTCCACCATCTCATTGAGCTCGGCGCGCAGAAAACTCCAGCCGCGCTGCATATGGCGCATCAGCGAATGCGATTTGTACTGGGTCACCACTGCCATGCGCCGGATGCCCGAATTCAGGCAGTTCGACAGCGCAAAGTCGATGATGCGGAACTTGCCGCCAAAATAGACCGCCGGTTT
>JAQTSL010000142.1 GCA_028711355.1 Rhodoferax sp. | reverse complement strand
GGACCTTTGAAATGGCGTTTTCCAGGATATTTTTGGGGCACCCGCACGGGGTCAAGATTGAATTTATAGGCATCTGTTTTGGTAAACCACAGCACCGTTTCATAGCGTCCTGAAAAACGTTTTGAGCAGTGCAGTCCATGCTCAAAATGCCAAACGATACGGTTTCGCAGTTGCAGACCCAAACTTTCAAAAATTGGGTAAAGGACGATATCCAGCGGAGTAATTTGTCCCTTGTCGACAAAGTTTCCAACTTGCCAGCAAATGCTACCTGTTGGTTCCAATACGCGAACACAGGATTCAATGACCTTTGACTGCTGTTCTACATAATCTTGCAGACTCAGCTTCTTCTCATAGGGTTTCCCAATGTTGTAGGGCGGCGATGTGATGACCAGTTGAATTGACTCATCTGGAATTTCGCGCATAAATGCCAGACAGTCCCCATCGAAAACAACCGCTTTGGAGTCCGGCAAATAATGAGCAGCAATCATTTTTCATGTCCTTCACTATTGAGCTTGTACAACATTGTTTCTCGTCGCACAAATTGCATAAACGTACACCAAAAATATCCAACGGGTTGGGCGCACGCACGACCACACAGGAGTCCCGGTATTTATAGCGCTGGCCAACCAACACATCTGCGCAGTGGCCGGGTTTGGCGGTTGACGATTTCTGGTACTCCAGCATGAGGAGACCGCCAAACCCGGCTGCTGCGCAGCAGGCGCACCATCAGCCTCATCAGCCTTGTCAGTCCCAGCATCACATCCATCATCACCCATAAAAATCAGCTTATATCCCTAATAAACAAAGCGCAACAAGCGACCAACTAAACATCAATCTCCACCGAATCCCCGTGCAACTCCATCAGCTCGCGTCGCGCCCCCGCCTCGCCTTTGCCCATCAGCTTGTTCATCAACTCGGAGGTCTGCACCACATCCAGCACACCCAGATGTACCGGCAGCAGGCGGCGGGTGTCGGGATTCAGCGTGGTGTCCCACAACTGTTCGGCGTTCATTTCGCCCAAGCCCTTGAATCGGCTGATACTCCAGGCGCCTTCGCGTACGCCATCTTTGCGCAGCTTGTCCAGGATGGCGGCCAATTCGCCCTCGTCGAGCGCGTACGACTTGGATGCCGGTTTTTTGCCACGGGCTGGCGCATCCACACGGAACAACGGTGGCCGCGCAACATAGACATGACCAGTCTCGATCAGCTTGGGAAAGTGTTTGAAGAACAGTGTCAACAGCAGCACCTGAATGTGCGACCCATCGACGTCGGCATCACTCAGGATGCAAATCTTGCCGTAACGCAGACCGCTTAAATCGGGCGAATCTTTGGGCCCATGCGGATCGACGCCGATCGCCACTGCAATGTCGTGGATTTCGTTGTTGGCAAACAGGCGGTCGCGCTCCACTTCCCAGGTGTTCAAGACCTTACCGCGCAGCGGCAACACCGCCTGGCTTTCTTTGTTGCGGCCCATTTTGGCGCTGCCACCAGCCGAGTCGCCTTCAACCAAGAACACCTCGTTTTGCGCAATGTCGCGGCTTTCGCAGTCGGTCAGCTTGCCGGGCAGCACCGCCACGCCCGAGCCCTTGCGTTTTTCAACTTTTTGACCGGCCTTTTGGCGGCTCTGCGCGGCTTTGATCGCCAACTCAGCCAGCTTTTTGCCGTCTTCCACATTTTGGTTCAACCACAGCTCCAGCGCTGGTCGCACCACGCCGGAGACCAGCCGCACCGCATCGCGCGAATTGAGGCGCTCTTTGATCTGCCCCTGAAACTGCGGGTCCAACACCTTGGTGGACAGCACGTAGCTGGCGCGCGCAAACACGTCGTCTGGCAATAGCTTGACACCTTTGGGCAACAGTGAATGCAAGTCAACAAAACTTTTGACGGCGGTAAACAAACCGTCGCGCAAGCCGGACTCGTGCGTGCCGCCGGCTGGCGTGGGGATAAGGTTAACGTAGCTTTCGCGCACCGGCTGACCGGCTTCCGTAAAGGCCACGCACCAGGCTGCGCCCTCGCCTTCGGCAAAGCTGTCGTGGTGCGCATCGGCAAAAGATTGCCCCTCAAACAACGGAATCACGGGGTCTGCTGACAGCGTTTGCGTCAGGTAGTCGCGCAGGCCGCCTTTGAACACCCAGGTCAGCGTTTCTTTGGTTTTCTCTTGGGTCAGGGTGACGGTGACACCCGGCATCAGCACCGCTTTGCTGCGCAGCAAATGCTCCAGGTGCGCCATCGGCAGCGCCATCGATTCAAAATACTTCGCATCAGGCCAGACACGCACGCAGGTGCCGCTGCGCCGTTCACCGTCACCGGCCGGGCGCAGTGTCAATGGCTCAATCACGTCACCGCCTGAAAACACCAGCCGCGCCACCTGACCTTCACGGTAAGTGGTGGCCTCCAGCCGGGTACTGAGCGCATTGGTCACACTCACGCCCACGCCGTGCAGTCCGCCCGAAAAGCTGTAGGCGCCGCCCGCGCCCTTGTCAAACTTGCCACCCGCGTGCAACTGGGTAAACACCAGTTCGATCACCGGCGCGTGCTCGGTGGGATGCAGGCCAAACGGAATGCCACGGCCGTCGTCCTCCACGCTGACCGAGCCATCGCCGTGCACCGTCACCTTGATTTTTTTGCCGTAACCGGCCAGTGACTCGTCGGCGGCGTTGTCGATCACCTCCTGGATGATGTGCGCCGGTGATTCGGTGCGGGTGTACATTCCCGGGCGCTGCTTGACGGGCTCGAGCCCTTTGAGCACCCGGATCGAGCTTTCGGAATAACCTGGGATGATTTTGCTTGCCATAGGGCGCCCATTGTAGGGGCAACACCATCAAACAACTGGATGTAAACACAGTTTTAGGCGTGACGGCGGGTGCAGTTCAAAGGATGGGGCGTTTGGTGGAAGACATTGACGCACAGCAGGGCGACCAACGAGGGAGTTAGAAGCTCCTGGCTACCCGATTCGGCGCCACTCTGTGCTGCGCTTAACTGGCCAGCAGTTCACACCTAGAAATGCGCGCCAGTGCTTCACCCATGGCCTCGCGTGCAATAGCTGTGTCATAGTTGGCTTGGCCTCGAAGCCACCAACCATCGCTGAGCCCGAAGTACCGGCAAAGACGAAGGTCCGTATCAGCGGTAATCGCACGCTTGCCCGCGACGATGTCGCCAATGCGCTGCGCAGGCACACCGATGTCTTTGGCAAGACGGTACTTTGTCAGACCCAGGGGCTTGAGAAACTCTTGGTCCAGCATTTCGCCAGGGGAGACAGGTGCAACAGTGCGCATGAGGTACTCCTTCAGTGATAGTCAACTGATCTCTACGTCCTTGGGCCCCTCGGGCGTCCACACAAAGCATACGCGCCATTGGTCATTGACCCGAACGCTGTACTGTCCCTTTAGGTTACCTCTCAGGGCTTCAAGTTGATTCCCAGGCGGGACGCGCAGGTCTTCCAAGACTGACGACCAATCAAGCTGTTCCAGCTTTCGCAGCGCCGGACGCTCCACATTGACCCATCGACGCACCCGCTTGCCTTGGAACAGGGCTTCGGTTTCCTTGCACTTGAAGCTTTTGATCGTCACGGAGTGATACTAACGCTCTGCATGAATAACGTCAAGCGTGTCTAGCGTTCCAACCCCGTTGTGGCCCTCTGCGATGCGTGTACTTGTGGGGCCGAACGTTTTGGTAAACGGCGGGCCGTCACGGTGGCAAGTAATAGTGCGGCGCTTCCGGCCTGTCCGTTCCACCTGGAGTTCGGCGTCATAATCGCCGGCTAGAGGAAGGAATCCATTTCTCGCAGATCTGCTGTAGCCAGCCAGTCGAGACGGCCTTACTCTTGTCAGGGCAAAGTTTGCCTCTATCGGTCAGGCCAGATACCAGCAGGTTCCGTTCGGGCAACGGCAAATATTGCAGTAAGGCCAAATAGCCGTAAAGAACGTAGCGAAAATCCGTGGCATCTTGCCGTTTCAGCCACGCGAAGTCGGGTACGCCGCATTGGAGCAGGTGTCCGTCGGCGCGCCGCAAACCGCCAAGTACATATTCAGTTTGCAGCGATGCGCCGCTATGGTCGAACCACTGCTTGAATACTTCGCACTGTATGCCCTCTTCGATCCCGTTCAATTCCACCATCATGGCTGCCCGCAAGTGCCACGTCGTATCTGGCTTGGAATCGAGGACGCGCCAGGGGTTAATGGGATCGTTCCGATAGTCAATTTCGTATTGGTACCAGCGGTGTACGAACGGTACGGCAAACGTCCGTCGCAGGCGCGTTAGCTGGCGTAGCGTTGTTGAAAGCGCATGGGATGGCCAAGCCTGTGGCGCATCGAGTACCGACTGGAGTTTCGCGCGCAGGAATGCCGCACGGCGCAAACCTTCGTCGTAGCGCTCTTGACCGTCGCCCGGAGCCGACTCCGACCAGCTAGCCGTTGGATTGCGCAGTTCCGGTAAAGGGCTGTCCGGCGCTATGTCGGCTTCCAGAGTTTGGATTGAGGCAGCTAGATCAACGTCGTATGCTGACAGGCTGGCCCACAGGCGCAGGACCAGTACGCAGTCATCTGGCCCAGAACCACTGCAACGATAGCTCTCCAGAAAGCGGGCGAATTTCCGGCGTAGCAATGGAGCGACCTTTTCCCCGGTATTGCGTAACTTTTCCTTGTTGGCCTGTGTCTGTTCCATTGTCCAGGCCGGCTGATAACCGCTACTTTCGCGAACACAATGACCAAAGTCGAATTCCTGGTAGCTCGATTGTCGTGCCGCAATAGGGTAGAGCGGAATGCTGTCGTCGATACGGCGCATAAATGGATTTTGAGCAGGTTTTAGCCAAGCGTTTTGCGGCATGCAATTCCAGAGAGACATAAAGGCGGCTGGTTCGACGTCCCAATTCTCATACGGTCCCCATAAATGCAGGTGACCGAAAAATCTGCCATTTTTCGACTCACGTGCGCGAGCAACTTCCTTAGGAAACCACGACGACACCTTGGCGATGATGTCTGAGGGTTTCTCGAACGTAAGTAGTGTCGAGCCGCGGCCGGCGAATATCAGTCCGTTTTCGCGGATATTCTGTGGCAACTGAACCGCTTCCGGCATTCGGAACAGCCTGTCGATGCGCGCAGGCGTTGCCTCTCGCACGACAAAAGTCGGTACCTGGCTTGTGTCGGTCCTAATCATCGACTTGATCTCCTGGACGACCGACTCCAGTTCGCTACCAAACAAAGGAGAAGCGGGCTGACTACCTGTTTCAGCGCAAGCTGAGATAGCGAACCACAGACCACAGGTAAGCGCGGCACTGACGGCTTGATGGACGATAGTCGGAGATGCGTTCTTCATGGCTTGAATGAAGGTCTCGAATGGCGTGGCTGATATTGTGTTGCGATGGTTGTTTGTAGGTGTGGTTTCAAGACGTTCAATCCGGTTTCCCCTCGTGAGTGAGGGGGTGAAGGTAACGTCCTGCCTGGTACTGACTGAGGCGGGGAAACAGCCGGGTTCAACCAGCCGTCACACAGCGCTCAGGGTGGGGGAATTTGAGGTGGCCACAAGTGGGGGAATTTGGGTGGCCATCAGGGGAGCTGACGGGCAGAAGCTGGGGCGTTTCCATGGAATACCGACTGCGCAAATTGGGGCAATACTTGAGAGGCTGGACGGCGTACTTTGGTATCAGCCAGTACTACCGACCGGTTCCTGAACTGGATGAGTGGATCAGACGGCGCATCCGCATGTGCTATTGGAAACAGTGGCGCTGGGCGCGGACCAAGATCAAGAACTTGCTGGCCTTGGGCGTGAGCCTGAAGTCGGCGATTCAGCACGGTGTCAGCAGCAACAGCTACTGGCAGATGTCCAGAACCCCAGTGATCAATCAGGCCGTTTCCAACGCGTGGTTAAAGGAGCAAGGTTTGCTCAGTGTGAAGGACCTGTGGTGCAAGGTACAGGGCTACACGGGAAAGAAGAGGAGAACTTCGTCGAGCGTGCCGACTTGTTGAACCGCCCACTGCGGACCCGCATGGTGGGTGGTGTGGGGGCTGGGAGTTAGAAGCTCCTGGCTACCCGATTTGAAGGCATGACGCTACTCACTGGGGGCCGCCTCCTCTGACTGAGGTAAATGGTCGGTGATTTCAAACCAAGGTGCTTTTGAGCCAACCATGACGTGGCGCATGGGCTTGCAGCCTGGCTCACCATCAACCGTACCCAATGCCAAACCGAAGGCGTCTTGATACGCCTGCTTGGCAACAAACTGCAGAGTGGAACCGCACACCTTGCAGTAGGTTCGCGTGACTTCTGGGGACGACTGATACAGCCCCAGTTGCTCTTCACCTTGAACCCACCGGAAATTACTAACCTCGACATATGCCCAAGTGGCAAAAGCGGCACCCGTAGCTTTTCGACACTTAGAACAATGACAGTTGCGCGCGAATTGGAGCGGGCTAGTAATTTCGTACTTGATTGCGCCACAGAGGCAACCGCCAGTAATCATCTTTTGCCTTCTAACGTAGAAGTCACCGGCGCTGCGCGGCTTTATCGCGCAGCGTCCGTGTGGACTGCCGGGTTATGCCTTAACGAGTTTGGCAATTTCACGTTTCAGTTCAATGCCAACCTCAATGCCACGCTGGTAGCTTGCCGAGTGAATTTCATGAGGGGTTGATTCGTGGTCCCGGCAGTCGAGCAAACCATCCGCTACCCCCTTCTTGAAGGAAAGGCCATGCCCGTGGGGAATTTCTGGAAATTCGATTGTTACGGTTGTCATTTGGAATCTCCCTTCGGCCCGCACCCTTGGTTGTAAAGCATGCAAAGGCCAGTGGTGCCAGAAATACAGCTATCGTAGCTGTTGGTCATTAGAGCCCGAGGGCTGGCGTTCTTGTTGATTACGCGAAGGTTGATCATCTGGGCATAGAGAAAGCCTCGGCCTTCTTTCTTCTTTATTTCCTCCAAGATCGGGTGAAGCTTAAGCAGCTTTTCCCATGAGGGGTCGTCCAGGTTGTCGCGGGCTTCAGCGACGGCGAAGATAGCCTTAGCGTAGGCGCGACAGTCTTCCCCATATGTCCCTGCGTTGGCTGGAGCAGCGGACACGAGTGCTGCTGAAAGCAGAAATAGCGAAGCAAATTTCATTTTTAACCCCTCAAACGATGCCGATCTCGGCGGTGTTAGCGAAAAGTCGGCGCTGGTGAGACGGCGCCGGATGTATGGCATAACGTAATGTAGCCGAGCGCCTATCCTGGTCATCCCAAGCTAGACGACGAAATAAACTGGGCAAGCGGGTATCTCCACGCGGACCACAGACACCACAAAGCCTCTTGCAGCCTTGGTTTAGAAGCCGTAGACTGTATGAAACAACAGTAATGGTGCCACTCATGAAACCTGTCTCCTATCTTCCCCAATCGACCCGGTTGCTGGATCAACTGCGAGAGGTCTTGCGATACAAGCACTATAGCTTGCGAACCGAAGAGGCTTATGTTTACTGGGTGAAATTTTTTGTGCGTTGGCACGCGCGCATTGCGCAGATGCGTCACCCCCGTGACATGGGGGCGGTTGAGGTGCAGCAGTTTTTGTCTATGCTGACCACGCAGCGCAATGTGTCGGTGTCCACCCACAATCAAGCGCTCAGTGCCTTGCTGTTTTTGTACCGTGAGGTCCTGGGCGTGCAGTTGCCATGGCTTGACGACGTGCAGCGTCCTACGCGCCCCCGGCGTATTCCGTCGGTATTGACCAGTGCAGAAGTGACGGCGTTGTTCAGCGCAATGACAGGGGTAGAGCTGTTGTTGGCCAAGCTGCTTTATGGCACTGGCATGCGGTTGAACGAGGGGCTGCGTTTGCGGGTCAAAGATGTGGACTTTGACCGGCGCGTGTTGGTGGTGCGTGATGGCAAGGGTGGCAAAGACCGGGTGGTGATGTTGCCGCACACGTTCCACGCTGCCTTGACTACCCAGTTGGCGCAGGCCCGCGCGTTGTGGGAGCATGACCGACAACAGCATCAGCCGGGGGTGGAAGTGCCCGATGCCTTGGCCACCAAATACCCTGGCTTGGGGCAGCGCTGGGGCTGGTTTTGGCTGTTCCCCTCGCCCAAGTTGTCGATCGACCCGCGTTCACGCATTGAACGCAGGCATCACTTGTACGAAGAGCGACTACAACGCGCCATCAAGCTGGCCTGTGCGGCTGCACAGATTCACAAGCCGGTGTCGGTTCACACCTTGCGCCATTCATTCGCCACCCACCTGCTGCAAGCTGGAACCGACATCCGCACCGTGCAGGAGCTGCTGGGCCACTCAGACGTCTCCACCACCATGATTTACACCCATGTGCTCAAGGTGGCGGCGGGCGGCACGGCCAGCCCTTTAGATTCATTGGCTGGGCTGGCTGTCTGACTGATTCCTCCCGCTACAGACCTGCCACTGAATCGGTAATCCAATCTCCCTTTCTGCAATCCCCTACACCTTTGAGGCGTGGTGATTGGGTCAGGCGACCGGGCCAAAACCGCATGCGCCTGACCCAGTCGCCGCGCCGTGCGTCGATACCACCTGTGCACGCCAAAAGTTGACCCCAAATAGCTCCATTGCAACTGCCAGACACCCTATTCCCACATTCGCAATCCGATCTATCAACTCATTTTGAATCGCACCCACGTGCCAGCGCGGGCCAACGCGATTGGGTATATTCGCCAGATGCCGCACAGCCCCAAAAAACTCTCGCTCCAGCAAATCCTGCTCTGCGGTGCCGCCATCGTC
>JAQTSL010000141.1 GCA_028711355.1 Rhodoferax sp. | reverse complement strand
TCATGTGGGGCAACACGACCTGCCGTTTGGTGGCGTTGGCGATTCGGGCATGGGCCATTATCACGGCCGCGAAGGCTTTGAGACCTTCTCCAAGCTGCGCCCGGTGTTCTACCAGGCGCGCTGGAGTTCGCTCAAATTCCTGATGCCACCCTATGGCAAGTTGGCCGAGCGGGTGCTGGCGTTTTTGATCGGGAAATAAAGCCCTTAATCAGTTGAGGTCAGAGCACATCGCTGCGCGAGTGGTCTGACCCGCAAGGATTTCAATTTGTTGGGGACAGACCAGGATTTGCGCAGCAAATCTGCTCTGTCCCCAACTGATTATCGAACGGCGTTCGCGTCGGCTACCGCCAACGCGGTCATGTTGACAATGCGGCGCACCGTGCTCGACGGGTTGAGCACGTGCGCCGTCATCGCCGCGCCGAGCAGGATCGGGCCGACGGTCACGCCGTTGCCGCCGGTCATCTTGAGCACGTTGAACAAAATGTTGGCCGCGTCCAGGTTCGGACAAATCAGGATGTTGGCCCGGTCTGTCAGCGTGTTTTCTGGCAGGGTGTTGTTCCGGATCGAATCAGACAGTGCCGCGTCGCCTTGCAATTCGCCGTCGCATTCGACGTCGGGGTTGGCGGCCTTGAACAGTTCCGTGGCACGGCGCATCTTGCGTGCCGAGGCGCGTTGCGACGAGCCGTAATTGGAGTGCGACAGGAAGGCCACCTTGGCCGGGATGCCGAAGCGGCGCACCTCGTCGGCGGCCATGCGGGCGATCGAGCACAGTTGCTCGGCGGTGGGGTCGTCGTTAACGTAGGTATCTGCCACAAAAATGCTTTGGTGTTCCAGCATCAACGCGTTGAGCGTAGCAAAAGTTTCCACGCCCGCTTTGCGGCCAATGATGTCTGCCACATGATCCAGATGCACGTCAAAGCGGCCGTGCAGGCCACACAGCATTGCGTCGGCATGACCCAGTTTGACGCTCAAAGCGGCAATGGTGGTGGTGCTGCGGCGCACGGCGGCTTTGGCGGCCTCCGGGCTGACACCGTCGCGGCCTTTAAGCTGGTGGTAGGTTTCCCAGTATTGCCTGAAGCGTGGGTCGTCCTCGGGGTTGACCACTTCCACATCTTTTCCGATTTGCAGGCGCAGGCCAGCCTTGGCAATGCGTGCCTCGATCACCGCCGGGCGGCCAATCAGGATCGGGTGCGCCAGACTGCCTTCGACCACCAGTTGCGCGGCGCGCAGCACGCGTTCGTCTTCGCCTTCGGCGTAGGCCACACGCTTGGCCGCCGCCGGTGCGTTGCGCGCGGCGTTAAACACCGGCTCCATCAGCATGCCGGTGGAGTAGATGAAACGCGACAGCTCGCGCCGGTAAGCGTCCATGTCCTTGATCGGGCGTTTGGCCACACCGCACTTGGCGGCGGCCTCGGCCACGGCCGGGGCAATGCGCAGAATCAGGCGCGAATCAAATGGTTTGGGGATGATGAAGTCCGGGCCAAAAAC
Organism: Rhodoferax sp.; assembly: GCA_028711355.1. GTDB lineage: Bacteria > Pseudomonadota > Gammaproteobacteria > Burkholderiales > Burkholderiaceae_C > Rhodoferax. The sequence continues at coordinate 7,221 of JAQTSL010000141.1, read as the reverse complement.
CAGCTCTTGCCCGGCGTAGGCGCTGGCCACTTCTTCGCTGATGTCGGCTTTGGCCAGGTCGGCGATCTGGCGCACGCAGGCCAGCTTCATTTCTTCGGTAATCTGCGTGGCGCCGCAGTCCAGCGCACCGCGGAAGATGTACGGAAAACACAGCACGTTGTTGACCTGGTTTGGGTAGTCGCTGCGGCCGGTGGCGATGATGCAGTCGGGCCGGGCAGCCTTGGCCAGCTCCGGGCGAATTTCGGGCTCAGGGTTGGCCAGCGCCAGAATGATCGGCTTGTCGGCCATGGTCTTGACCATCTCGGCGGTGAGCACACCGGCGGCCGAGCAGCCCAGAAACACGTCGGCGCCATCGACCGCGTCGGCCAGCGTGCGTTTGGGTGTGTCTTGCTCAAAGCGCGCCTTGGATTTGTCATAGCCACCCGGGCGGCCCTTATAGACTACGCCCTTGGAGTCGCACAGGAACACGTTTTTGACCTGGATGCCCAGGCCGACCATCACGTTCAGGCAGGCAATGGCCGCTGCCCCCGCCCCTGAGACGGCCAGCTTGACGTCGCCGATCTTCTTGCCCACCAGATCCAGCGCGTTCACCAGCGCCGCGCTGCTAATGATGGCGGTGCCATGCTGGTCATCATGGAACACCGGGATGCCCATGCGCGCCTTGAGTTTTTCTTCGATGTAGAAGCACTCGGGGGCCTTGATATCTTCGAGATTGATGCCGCCCAGCGTCGGTTCTAAAGAGGCGATGATTTCGACCAATTTGTCGGGGTCGCGCTCGTCGAGTTCGATGTCAAACACATCGACACCGGCAAATTTCTTGAACAGGCAGGCTTTGCCTTCCATCACCGGTTTGCCCGCCAACGGGCCGATGTCGCCTAACCCAAGCACAGCGGTGCCGTTGGAAATCACCGCGACCAGGTTGCCGCGGCTGGTGTACTCATATGCCAGATCGGGGTTGGCCTGGATTTCCAGACAGGGGTAAGCCACGCCAGGTGAGTAAGCCAGCGACAAATCGCGCTGATTGATCAGCGGTTTGGTGGCGTTCACCGAGATTTTGCCACGGGTGGGCAGGCGGTGGTACTCGCGGGTGGCATCGCGCAGCGCGAGTTCGGCGGGCGAAAGTTCTTGGCTCATGGCGTCTCCTGTGGTTTTAGGTGGGCGCTACTTTACCCCGGTCAAGCCACCCACGCCAGACATCTTCGACGCCTTTTCCTGACGTCTGTCAAAAGACCGTCATTCGACTTGAAGGTCGATTTACATTTGCCCTTCGGTCAGCGTGTCAAGCTGAAAGGTGCCGCTTTTGTGCCACAGCCAGGTGTCGGTGTAGGTGACGCGCCCCAAGCGTATTGGGGCCGGGTAGGGAGCGGCCGCGCGTACCGTGCGTTCGATGTCGGCCATCACCTCGGGTGCGTGCCGCGGGGCGCGCATCCAACTGGTGCCCGTGACATTGCCCCGGTTGTCCACTTCAACCTGTAGCACGCCGATGGCGTACAACAGCGGTGGCATCCGGCCGTGATAAATCCGGTTGGCGTTCAGGTTGTAGAGGTGCTGCGCGGCGTCTTGCCGGTAGTCACGTGGCGTGCGTGCCTGCGACACGAAGGAGGGCGCGGCGGGTTCAACCGGCGGTGGAATCACCACGACCGGCTTGGGGATGGGTTTGGGCGCCGGTGGAGCCGGTGGCGGCGCAGGCAAGGGTGCCGAAGTGCAGGCGGCCACCAGCGCGGCGATGGCGCTGGCACACAGCCAGCCCAGCGTTGCAGAGCGCGCCGTGGCAGGTTCAGGTTGATTCATTGTTGGTCTCCTTCATTATCAGCTAGGCGATGTTGTTAACTTGGCTGTCATGTGCCGCAAAAATGTCTGCTGGTGCGTGTCCGGCAAAGCCGAGGATCGCCTGCCTTATTGATCGGCGCTCTTCTTGCCATGATCGCAGAAGATAGCGTTGATTACACTCTCTTAATGTCGTCACTCTATCTTGATCACTTCGGCTTAGTCAAGTCGCCGTTTCAAATAACTCCGGACCCTGATTTCTTTTTTGCCGGTGGGCGAAGAGGTGACGTACTGGCTGCCCTGCTTCATGTGGCGGCTCATGACGAAGGCATTGTCACACTGGTTGCTGAAATTGGCAGTGGAAAAACACTGTTGGCGCGTTTGATGATTGCGCGCTTGAACCCGCAGGTGTGTGCCGTCTATCTGGCCAATCCGTGCTTTAGCCGGGACGAGATCATTGCAGCGATTGGGCGCGACCTCGGCTTGACTGATATGCCTGGCAGCAAAGAAGGCAAATTAGCCGTTTTGCAGCAAGAGTTGCTGCGCCGACATACGTTGGGACAGCGGGTGGTGCTGGTGGTTGACGAAGCCCATGCCATGCCGATCGAGTCGCTGGAAGAGGTGCGACTGCTGTCTAATCTGGAAACCGGACAGCATAAGTTGATCAACATCATGTTGTTTGGTCAACCCGAGCTGGACGCCTTATTGGCTGAACCACGTTTGCGCCAAGTGCATGATCGGGTGATTCACCGCTTTGAACTACAGGCCTTGCAGTCGATGGAGACCAGCGCCTACATTGACCATCGGCTGCGTGCTGCCGGCTGGCAAGGTGCTGGATTGTTTTCACCGGCCGCCATGGCGGGTATCAACAGGGCCGCTCAAGGGCGTGCCCGGCGTATTAATTTGCTGGCCGATAAAGCGCTTTTGGCGGCTTACGCACAAGGGTCATTGACGGTTGAACTGTCACACGTCAGCCATGCCATGCATGAATTGCCACTGGGTGGCATGCGCGTGAAGATGCCGACTAAAAGTCAGGCGTGGACACTGTTTGGCCTGAGTTTTGGGTTGGCCCTGCTGATGGCCGCTGCGGCCGTCGGCTGGTTAGGGTGGTATCGCAACGCCTCTTCCAACGCTCATCTGCCCAGCCAGGCACTCGCACCACCCGCTGCCACGTCTGCTGCCATCACTGCTGCAACCATCACCACATTGGCCAGTATCGTCACCACGACAGTTGTCACCACACCACCTGTCACAGCGCCGATCTCGGCAGCAGCAAAAGTGCCCGAGATTTCCCCCAAACGAGTTACTCCACTACAGTCTGTGCCGTCGGGACCGTCTTTATCGCAAAAACAACTACCGATCAGTGAACATATGGCGCCTATTTTTGAGCGTACAAAAAATCGGCTCAACCAAACCCGGTTGAGTGGATACACTATGCAATTGGTAGCGTTGGAATCGGTTGAAGGGGTTGAAGGGGTTGATCGCTACTTGGCGCAAATCGCCCCACAGTTTGATGCTCACCAAATTTACGGACAATTCAGTCAATATAAAGGCAGAACTTACATGGCGCTGTATGCCGGAGATTTTGCAACTGCGCTGGATTGTGCACGCGCCATTGAAGCCTTGCCGTTGAGTATCAGGAGCAACCGCCCCTTTGTTCGGTCTTGGGTAAAAGTGAAACAGGAACAAACACCTTGACTTCTCTAGCTGCCATGGCTGCAAAGCCACTCCAAAGCATGAAAGATGGCTGTCATTGCGGACCGCGATCCGCCATCCATTGCAGTCCGGATTCACTGGATACCGGGTCGTGGCCCGGTATGACAACCTGTTCTTTCACGTCAATTCTTTCTACCGGTCATTCTGAGCAGCTCAATTCATTTTTGCGGCACAGTCTGATGAGTTTGGCGGTGGGTGTTTTGGTGGCTTGCGCCAGCCCTGCACCACCCCCACCATCGGACCAACATTTGGTACCCAGTACCGCCGTGACGGGTCGCCCGCCAGACTTTGCCATGAGTCTGCCGTTGCCACCACCGCCACGACCCAGTGTGCGCCAAGAGCTCTACAGCGTGGTCATGAAAAACGTCAATGTGCAGGATTTGTTGTTTGCCCTGGCACGAGACGCCAAACTGAATGTCGATATACACCCCAGCATCGCTGGCATTGTGACGATGAATGTGCATGACCAGACGCTCACCGAAATTTTGGACCGGGTGGCACGTCAGGTCGATTTGCGCTATGACATTGCGGGCAAAAACCTGTCTATCGAGCCTGATTCTCCCTACCTGAAACATTACCGGGTCAATTACCCCAACATTCAACGCGACAGCAAGTCAAGCATCGCCACCTCAACCAATGTGGCAAGTACCGGCGGCGGTGCTGGCAGCAGCGCAGGCGGCAGTGGAAGCGGCAGCAACGCATCCACTTCATCGATTGAGAACACGTCCAACAACCGCTTTTGGCAGACGCTGACGGCGAACCTGACCGATTTGCTGCGCGAGACCGACAAGTTGGTGCCAGAGGCCACTGCGGCGACCGCTAGCGCCAGACCCGCCGCCACCGGGGGTCTGTTGGGACAAGTTGCAGGCGCCCTGCAAGGCGCGCCCAATCCCAACGTGTTAGCCGCAGCACCAGCAACTGCGGCCAGCGAACCGCGCAGCATCTTTCGCGAAGCGGCCTCGGTCATTGCCAACCCCGAAACCGGCTTCATCAGCGTGCGTGCGACGCAAAACCAACATGCCAAAGTGAGTGATTTTCTGGAGCGGGTATTGAGCTCGGCACGGCGCCAGGTGCTGATTGAGGCGACCATTGTTGAAGTCGATTTGTCCAACCGTTTTCAGCAAGGCATCGATTGGTCCATGCTGCAAGGAGGCGGCAATACCACAGGTTCCGGGATTGTGATACGCCCGTTGGGCGGTGGCACCAATGGGTTGCAAACTGGGGGCGTTGTTAGTTCCATTGCCACACTGGCGCTCAACCGAACCGGCGCTTGGGGCGGCAGCACGGATATTTCAATCATGTTGAGCCTGCTGGAGTCTTTTGGCACCTTGAAAGTGCTCTCCAGCCCTAAGGTTTCCGTTTTAAACAACCAGAGCAGTGTTTTGAAGGTGGTTGACAACAAGGTGTATTTCACCATTTCAGTAACTCCTGGCACGGCGGCAACGGCCACAACTGCCGCAACACCCGCCCTTTACACCACTGACATCAAAACCGTGCCTATTGGCTTTTTGATGACCGTCGTACCGCAAATCAGTGAAGGCAACGAAGTGACGCTTAATTTGCGCCCCACCATCAGCCGCATCACGGGTTACGCCACCGACCCGAACCCGGTACTGGCACAAAACAATTTGGTTAACCGCATTCCTGAAGTGCAAACCCGTGAAATGGAATCAATGTTGCGTGTTCAATCGGGCGACATTGCTATTTTGGGGGGCTTGATGCAAGACAGCCGCAACAACAATGCCGATGGTGTGCCTGGACTGAACCAAATGCCCGGTTTGGGAGATTTGTTCAAGTACCGCAACGACAGCAGCAGCAAATCGGAGTTGGTGATTTTTCTGCGTCCGACGGTACTCAGAGATGCCAGCCTGGAGGCCGATTTCAAAAACTTCCGCAGTATGTTGCCAACTTCCATTGATGCGCTACCGGCGGATGAGCAGCGCAACCGCGCGCTGCTGGTACCACTGCAAAATTAGCCATGAGCCTGTTACTTGATGCCCTCAATCGGGCCAGCCAGGACAAGGCTGCCGCCGCCGCCGTGTCGCAAGCGGTTTCACCCACCTATGCGCCGGTTACCCTGGAGCAGCCACCGGCTCCTGCGCAGTCCTTGCCTGGGCCCGTGGTGTTAACAACAGAATCAGCACCAGCAACTGTATGGCCAACGTTTGAAATCGAACTATCCGCAAGTGAAAGTACTTCAGAATCTCAAGCAGCGTTGTCAGAATTAAGCACTCAACGCGCTATTGACACCCCCTTGGTCAGCACGACACTCGAACCTGATGTCAGGTCTGAAGTGCACCCTGTGCCACCGGCGATCAACGTTGAGGCTTTATCTTTAACGCCTGAGCCAACTGATGAAAATGCGGTAGCGCCATTTGAGCCCGTCATCCAGGTTGAGGCCGATCGCCAAGGTGTTGCAACCACCACAGCGAAGCCCCCGGTGCTAACAAGCCACACCACGGATGCTCTAGATAGTGCGCGGGTCGCACAGAAGATTGTGCGCGCCAAAGCACCCCCGGCACATCCGATGAACCGGCGCGTGTGGGTTTTGGGCGGGCTGGCCTTGGCGTTGGCGACTGGTATGGCCAGTGTGGTACTGGGTGTCTGGGGAGACCCGCTATTGCTGGCACAAAACATCGGCATCGGTGGCTCGGCTAGTTCGGTCAATGGCATCGCGGCTGTACCATCGGTCGCAGCTTCTGCGCCGCTGTCAGGCGCCGCTGAGGCCGTGGTTGCTGCTGCGGCGGCGGACCAGGCAACCCTGCCGGTTCAAGCAGATCTGGCCAAAACGCAATCAGGCAACGCTGCACCACGTCGCACTGGTCCAAGCCGTCGCCCGGCTATTGACACGGTGGTTGTGGCAAAAGTTGCAACCTGTCCACCTGGCACCCGGCTACCTGATTGCCAACCAAGCGCGGCTTCAACCAGCACGTCCAGTACGCCCCGCGCAGCCGTTGAACCCCTGGCACGGCAAGCCAGTGTATTCAGCCGCAGCAGCGGCCCCTCGGTATTGGAGCAGGGCTACGGCGCACTGACCGGTGGGCGTTTGCAAGAAGCCAGCCAAGCCTATGCCCAGGCACTTGCCAGCAATCCTGAGGAGCGTGATGCTTTGCTCGGCCTGGCCTACATTGCCCAATTGCAAGGTCGCAAAAACGAAGCGTTGTTGTACTACCAACGTGTGCTGCGCCAGGAGCCTGGCAACGCCACGGCGCAATCGGCTTTGTTGATACTCTACCCGTTGGCTGATCCGCAAGATTTTGGCAGCAGCTCACGCAGCCTTGCCGAGCAAAACCCTGACTCCGCCGCGGCCCAGTCGCTGCTGGGGCACGCACTGGCGCGACAAGACCGGTTGGCCGAGGCGCAACTGGCCTTTGAGCGGGCGCAACAGCTTGAGCCTACTGTGGCACGCCACGCTTTCAACTTGGCAGTAGCGTTGGATCGCCTCCATCAATACGACGCAGCGCAGCGCTATTACGAACGCGCCGCTGCTTTGGTGCTGCCAACGGATGCTGCTAACGCCAGCGGATTTTCGCTGGCCGAAGTCAAAACGCGGCTGACGCAATTGCATTCGGCAGCAGATGCAAAATAACCTTAACGTGAAAGAACAGGTTGTGATACCGGGCCACGACCCGGTATCCAGTGAATTTGGACGCACTGGAACAGCGGATCGGAGTCCGCCATGACATCCTTCTTTCATGCTTTGGGGTGGCTTTGCTGCCATGACAGCTAGCCAGTCAG
>JAQTSL010000140.1 GCA_028711355.1 Rhodoferax sp. | reverse complement strand
GAGGCCGGGGCGCAGATCGGCGCTGATACGGTGCTCAAGTCGCGCGTGACCGTGGGTGAAAAATGCTTTGTCGGGGCGCGCTGCATCGTGCATCCGGGCGTGGTGATTGGTGCCGATGGTTTTGGCTTTGCGCCCAACCAAGGGGTCTGGGAAAAAATTGAACAACTGGGTGCGGTACGCATTGGCGACGACGTTGAAATTGGCGCCAACACCTGCATCGACCGCGGTGCGCTGCAAGACACGGTTATCGAAAACGGCGTCAAGCTCGACAACCTGATCCAGATTGGCCACAACGTGCACGTCGGTGCCCACACTGCGATGGCCGGTTGCGTGGGTGTGGCCGGCAGCGCCACGATCGGTGCGCATTGCACAGTTGGTGGTGGTGCGGTAGTTTTGGGGCATTTGACATTGGCCGATGGTGTCAATATCTCGGCCGCCAGCGTAGCTACCCGTTCCATTCACAAGGCTGGCCATTACACCGGCTTGTTTCCGATCGACGACAACGCTGCGTGGGAGAAAAACGCCGCTGTGGTCAAACATTTGGCGGCGCTGCGCGAGCGCGTGCGCGCGCTTGAACATCAACTAACCACCATGGCCGCAAAGCCGCTCCAAAGCATGAAAGATGGCTGTCATTGCGGACTCGATCCGCAATCCATGGATGCCGGATCGAGTCCGGCATGACATCGCCAAACTCTCACGTCAACCAAGCGTGCAGAACGTGCCCTCTGAGTAAAACCAAGGAACCCCGAATGGATATTCACAAAATTCTGACCAAGCTACCGCATCGCTACCCGTTTTTGCTGGTCGATCGGGTGCTGGAAATAGACAAGGGCAAGTCGATCAAGGCGCTTAAGAATGTCACTATCAACGAGCCTTTTTTTCAGGGCCACTTTCCGTACCGCCCGGTGATGCCCGGGGTGCTGATGCTTGAGGCGCTGGCGCAGGCAGCTGCTCTGCTGGCGTTTGACGCGCTCGACTCTGCTGCCAGCCAGGACAGCGTGTATTACTTTGCCGGCATGGAAGGCGTGCGTTTCAAGCGACCGGTGGAGCCGGGGGACCAGTTGATCCTGAATGTCACTCTGCTGCGCATGAAAGCCGGTATTTTCAAATTTCAGGCGTGTGCCGAAGTCGCCGGTGAGGTGGCGGTTCAGGCCGAGCTGACCTGCGCCATCCGCAAAATCGTTTAAGGGCGCGTCTTGACCACCATCCACGCCACCGCCTTGGTGGATCCTGCCGCCGAACTCGACAGCTCGGTCAGTGTCGGCCCGTACAGCGTCATTGGCCCACACGTGCGCATTGGTGCCGGCACCAGCGTCGGCCCGCATGTGGTGATCGAGGGCCACACCAGCATCGGGCAAGACAACCGCATCTTCCAGTTTTCATCGCTGGGCGCGATTCCGCAGGACAAGAAATACGGCAACGAGCCGTGTGAACTGGTGATTGGCCACCGCAACACGATTCGTGAGTTTTGCACCTTCAACATTGGTTCGCCCGGTGACGTGGGTGTGACGCGGTTGGGTGACGATAACTGGATCATGGCGTATTGCCATCTGGCGCACGACTGCCAAGTGGGTAACAACACCATTTTTGCCAACAATACGCAACTGGCCGGCCACGTGCACGTCGGCGATTGGGCCATTTTTGGCGGCTTTACCGTGGTCCACCAGTTCGTGCGCATCGGCGCGCACAGCATGACCGCCATGTGTACGCTGCTGTTTGCCGACCTGCCGCCGTTTGTGATGTGTCAGGGGCAACCGGCTGCGGCGCGCTCGATGAACTACGAAGGGCTGCGTCGGCGTGGCTTCTCGCCCGAACGCATCGCCGTGGTGAAAGCCATGCACAAGGCACTGTACCGTGACGATCTGACCTTGCAGGCGGCTTGCGAGCGTATTGCAACATTGGATGAAAAATGCCCTGAGGCCTCGCCGGATGTGCAGATGATGCTGTCGTTTTTAGAGCAATCTTCGCCGCAGCGCGGGATTGTGCGGTGATTTTTATGGGGGTGCAGGGACATTTTGTCGTTGAACCCGCGAGACGGGGAGTGCGGGCGGCCTCCTCATGCTGGAGTACCAGCAATCGTTGGCCCCCCGCACTCCCCGTCTCGCTAGACGGTGGTGAATCGAAACCAAGTCTTTGTCAATGGCTTTTGGTTTTCAGTATTCAAAAAACGGGGCCGAGTCAACGACCGCATCGGCGCAGCAGTCGGGTGGGCAGCCCCCCGATTTCTGGTACTCCAGCATGAGGGGGGATGCCCATCCGACTGCTGTGCTGCTCACGAACGCTGTGCCGCCCAGGACCCCTGCAAACCGCTGCTGAAAATGCCCAACCACCTCAAAGCAGCCCTGGTCGCCGGAGAAGCTTCCGGTGATTTGCTAGCGGGCTTGTTGCTCGACGGCATGAAAGAGCGTTGGCCAGATATGACCAGCGTCGGCATTGGCGGCCCGCAGATGGCGCAACGTGGTTTTCAGACCTGGTGGCCGCACGACAAGCTTTCGGTGCACGGTTTTGGCTGGGAGGTGCTGCGCCGCTACCGCGAGATTGTGGGCATCCGTAGCCAACTCAAAGCCAGACTGTTAACCAATCCGCCCGATGTCTTCATCGGTGTCGATGCGCCCGACTTCAACCTGGATTTGGAGTCCGCGCTCAGGCAACAAGGCATTAGAACCGTGCATTTTGTCTGCCCGTCGATCTGGGCCTGGCGCCCTGAACGGGTTGAAAAAATCAAGCGCAGCGTCGATCATGTGCTGTGCATCTTTCCGTTTGAGCCGGCTTTGTTGGCGCAGCACGGCATTGCCGCCACCTATGTCGGGCACCCGTTGGCCAATGTAATCCCGCTGCAACCGGACCGACAACAGGCGCGACGGCAGTTGGGTTTATCGGATCAAGCCCCGGTAGTCGCCATTTTGCCTGGCAGCCGAGGGTCCGAAGTTAAGCATCTGGTTGATGTGTTCTTTCAGGCTGCAGACCTTATTACGAAAGCGCAACCAGCTACACAATTCATAGTTCCTGCGGTGCCTTTGTTAAAGCACCGGATCGTCACTGCGGCCCAGCAATATGGTCTGGGTGCTCGGCTACAGGTGTTGGACGGCCAGTCGCACACCGCTTTGGCGGCCTGTGACGTAACCCTCATTGCCAGCGGCACCGCCACGCTGGAAGCCGCGCTGTTCAAGCGCCCGATGGTGATCGCCTACCGCATGGGCGCGTTGTCTTGGCAGATCATGCGGCGCAAAAAGCTGCAGCCCTGGGTTGGCTTGCCCAATATCTTGTGCCGTGAGTTTGTCGTGCCCGAGTTGCTGCAAGACGCCGCCAGCCCGCAAGCGTTGGCCAAAGAAGTTTTGGCCTGGCTCGATGCCCAGACCCAGCAGCCTGAGAGAATACGCGCCCTGGAACAACGTTTTAGCGCGCTGCACATTGAGTTGAAGCGCGACACTCCCACATTGGCTGCCGATGCGATCGCGCAAATTCTTCAAGGCTGATCTGATCGACGCGCACGGTGCTGCCATGCCCGGTTTGGCCTTGGCTGTAACGCGCAAGACCCGCCAGCGCGCCATGGCCCAAGCCAGCATGCAGCAAATCGCCCTGCAATGGGGCGTCAGTGGCTTGATTGCTGGCGTCGATGAGGCTGGCCGCGGCCCGCTGGCCGGGCCGGTGGTGGCCGCTGCGGTCATTCTGGACGACCTCTATCCAGTTGCCGGGCTGGCCGACTCCAAAAAATTGACCGCCCTGCGCCGTGAACAACTGTTTCATGAGATTCGCGCCAAAGCCCTGTGTTGCGCGGTAGCGCAGGCCAGCGTGGCTGAAATTGAAGAATTCAACATATTGCAGGCCACCCTGCTGGCCATGCGCCGCGCGGTACAAGGCCTGCGCTTGAGCCCGAAGCTGGTGCTGGTGGACGGCAACCGCCTGCCAGAGTTGCCGATGCGGGCGCAGGCGATTATCAAAGGCGACGCGCTGGTGGCGGCCATTTCTGCGGCGTCGATTCTGGCCAAAGTCACGCGCGACCGCTGGTGTGTGGACTACGACCTGGCGTATCCGCAGTACGGCTTTGCCCGGCACAAAGGTTACGGCACGGCGCAGCATTTGGCCGCCTTGCAGCAGCACGGTGCCTGCCCCGAGCACCGCAAAACCTTTGCCCCGGTGGCCGAGCTGCTGGGGCGAGCGGGGGCGACGTGAAATACCAGCAACGCGGCCCGGTAGCGCCTGTTTTTGCACAGGTGGTAGCTGAATTCGGGTCCATGGATTGCGGACCGGAGTCCGCAATGACAGCTTTTTCCATGCTTCGCAGCGGCTTTGCAGCTATTGCAGTGAGCCCGTTATGACATTGCCACTGTACATCACCTCGCGTGACAACCCGCTGCTCAAAGACTTGCGTCGCCTGGCCAGCGGCAGCACCGACTACCGCCAACAGGGGCGGATTTGGGCCGAAGGCGACCACCTGGTGCGTGCCGCTTTGCAGCGTGGTGTACGCCCGTCCATTGGAGTTTTCTCAGAGTCTTTTTGGCAAAACCCCGAGTCCAGGCAAAACCCCGAGTCCAGGCCGCTAGCGCAAGCGCAGTATGCGCAAGCAGCTCTTAAAAATATAGTTATTTCAGACCCGCTGTATAACACTTTAAGCGCCCTGGAGTCGCCTGCGCGGCTGGGTTTTGTGTTTGACTTGCCGGCCGCGCCAACGCTGCAACCGGATGCCGCGACGGTCGTTCTGGACCGGGTCCAAGACGCGGGTAATGTGGGCTCGATCTTGCGCAGTGCGTCGGGTTTTGGTTTCAAGCAGGTGATTGCCCTCAAGGGCACCGCGGCGCTGTGGAGTCCGAAGGTGTTGCGCGCTGGCATGGGCGCGCATTGGGGGCTGCAATTGATCGAGTCGGCCGATCTGGCCATGGTGCAGCAGCTTACCGTGTCGCTCTTGGTGACCAGCTCGCACCGGGGTGATTTTTTGCACCAAATGCTGTTAAACAAAGAGCTGCCGATGCCCTGTGCCTGGGCGCTAGGGCATGAAGGGCAGGGCGTTTGTGGCGAATTGGAGGCGCTCGCTAGCGGGCACGTTCGCATTGCCCAGCCGGGGGGTGAGGAATCACTCAACGTGGCGGTGGCAGCCGCTATTTGCCTGCACGCCAGTGCTACCGCGGAGCTGGCATAACTGGGCGGGATTCAGCCTGAGCGTAGTGGTCCAGGCCATGGTCGCAGCGGTCAGAAGCGCCATCAAGTTGCTGGCACGCTAGCTCTGCGTGCGCTGGAGCACCGACTTTGTCACCCTGAGCTCCTAAAGTCACCCCAACGTCTGAGCGCGGCGCCGCTTTTTTCCCCTCGGTGATGGGTTTTTATCACCCGACTTCATTGGAGTACCACTGTGCACATCAAAACTATTCTCGCGACAACCACCATGGCTTTCGCCCTGATCGCCACTGGCGGCTGTGCGGTCGGCCGCGGTCAGCAGGGCGTCGGCGCTTATGTGGACGACGCTGGCATCACGACACTGGTTAAGGCGCGTATGGCAGACAGCAAATTGGTCAGTGCCGCGTCGATCAGCGTTGAAACGCTCAATGGCACCGTCCTGCTCTCTGGCTTCGCCACCAGTCTGACCGAAAAAAATGCCGCCGAGAACATTGCACGCAACGTCAACCATGTCAAGCTGGTCAAGAACGAGATCGCTGTACGCCCCTGAGACGAATCAAACCCGCCGCGCCTGAGTCAGCAATGACGTGAGCATCAAGAAATAACCGGAGTCAAATCATGAAATATCTGAACAAGTTTAAAGCCCTCTCTGTGGTGGTTGCCGCGCTGGCACTTGGTGCTTGCGCCGATATGCCCAGCCAAACCAGCGCAGCGCCTGCTGCGTCTGCTTATCCGCAAACCACCAATGCCTATACCCAATACGGTGTTGTCCAGTCGATTGATCTGGTGAGCCAGAACACGGGTGCGGGCAACAGCAGCATCGGTGCTGGCACGATCGCCGGTGCGGTGGTCGGGGGCATCCTTGGGAACCAGGTCGGTGGGGGTGACGGCAACACAGTGGCCACTGTGCTTGGCGCAGCCGGGGGCGCCTATGCGGGCCACCAGGTCGAGAAAAATCAACGTGGTGCGCAGCAAGTCAATGCCTACAAATTGACGGTCCGCCTCAACAACGGTAGCTACCAGAGCGTGACCCAAAGCAGCAACGCAGACATCCGCGTTGGTGACCGAGTCCAAATTGACAACGGGGTTGCGCGCCGCTACTGAACCCGCACCAAGGCCAGCGATGGCAAGAACTAGACAACCCAACGCTTAATCAGTTGGGGTCAGAGCACATCGCTCGCGCGAGTGGTCCGACCCGCACGTTCCAGGAATGACAGGAAATACACCCTCGCTGCCCTGCTGGTTGGTTTGAGTTTGGCCGCTTGTGACCGCCCGACCGTGATCAAAGTGCCCGCAACCCCGATAGCAGTGCCCGGCCCGGACGGCCCCACCGGTGCCACTGGGAACACAGGCAATACTGGCAATACTGGCAATACTGGCAATACTGGCAATACTGGCGCCAGAGATGACCAAGGCAACCAAGGCAATGACGGCAGCAGGGGCGCGACTGGCAAATCCGGCGATGCCACCACCATCATCGTGCTGCCACCCGCCTCAGCCCCTGCCAACTAAGCTCACACCCACTGTCATTCAAGGAGAACACCATGAGTTTGGGAGCCATACTTTTGATTGTGCTGATTTTGATGCTGATCGGTGTCATACCGGCCTGGCCACACAGCCGCGGCTGGGGCTACGGGCCAAGCGGTGGTTTGGGGCTGGTGGTGATCATCATTGTGGTGCTGCTGTTGGTGGGCCGCATATGAAGCCAGCTACGGGCAAGGGCTTTATCCAGAACATTGAAGCCCTGGCGTCCAGCAACACCCGGTTTCGCCAAGTGTTGTACACCGGCAAACATACCCAACTGGTGCTGATGGCGCTCTACTCGCTGCACTCGCCACCCAACCATCGTGAAGGTGTGGTGTATGCCACGCGCGCCGATGCCATTGCCGACGACGAGCATTTTGACGACAAGGCCACCGAATAACTGGCCTCAAACCATCAACCAGGCAGGCCATCATGTCCAGGATCATCACCGCTGACAAAACCGGGCTTTATGTCAAGGACTGGGGCGCAGGCCAACCGGTCATCATGATCCACGGCTGGCCCTTGTCGTCGGATAGCTGGGACGACCAGGCCATGGCGCTTGCCAATGCAGGCTACCGGGCCATTGCCTATGACCGGCGCGGCTTTGGCCGCTCCACCCAGCCCTGGAGCGGGTACGACTATGACACCCTGGCGGACGACCTGGCTACAGTAATCAAGCAAACCGGCGCCAGGGATGCGGTCATCGTCGGCTTCTCCATGGGCGGCGGCGAAGTGGCGCGCTACCTGTCGCGCCACAACGGCAAGTCGGTCGCCAAAGCGGTGCTGGTGTCTGCCAGCCTGCCCTACCGGCTGAAAACTGTCGATAACCCGCTGGGCGCGGAACAAGCTGCGTTTGACAAGACGGCACAAGCGATCCAGGACGACCGTCCCAAGTTTTTGGCCGGCTTTTTTGACAAATTTTTTGCAGTCACTGCGGCCGCACAGCCGGTGAGCTCGCAACTGCTGGAATGGGCACGAAGTGTGTCAATGCAAGCCAGCCTACAGGCCACCCTGGGCTGCGCCAAGTCTTTCACCACGACCGATTTCCGCCCTGAACTGGCTGCCTTCAAGGTGCCCACACTGATCATTCACGGAACCAACGACCAGATAGTGCCAATCAATGCCTCAAGCCGACTCACGGCCAAGGGCATTGCGCAGGCCATCTTGCTTGAGTACGAGGGCGCACCACACGGCCTGTTTGCCACGCACAAGGCGCGCCTGACCACAGACTTGCTCGATTTCCTGAAGATTTGAGCTGTCTGGCGGTGCTTGCGCCACGATGCAAACCAAATTGAAAGACATTTGCCATGTTAAGTATGCGCACAGAAACCGACAGTTTTGGCCCGATTGGTATCCCCGAAGCGGCGCTGTGGGGTGCCCAAACCGCGCGCAGCCTGCATTTTTTTGTCATTGGTGAGCAACGTATGCCGTTGCCGGTGATTCATGCGCTGGCCTGGGTCAAGTGGGCCGCAGCCATAGTGAATTGCGAACTCAATTTGCTTGATGCAACCAAGGCGCGAGCCATTGCCAAGGCCGCACAGCGCGTGGCTGCGGGCGAGTTTGATGCTGAATTTCCGCTGTCAGTCTGGCAAACCGGCTCAGGCACGCAAAGCAACATGAACGTCAATGAAGTAGTGGCCAGGCTGGCTGGGCGCAACAGTCATCCCAATGATGATGTCAATCGGGGCCAATCTTCCAACGATGTGTTTCCCAGCGCCATGCACATCGCCGTGGCGTTGCAAGTCAAATCTGGTCTGTTTCCGGCGCTGCACGGATTGCGTAGCGCGCTGGCCACCAAGGCACAGGCCTTTGCCGATGTCATCAAGATCGGCCGCACCCATTTGCAGGACGCCACCCCCCTCACGCTGGGTCAGGAACTCGGTGGCTATGAGGCGCAACTTGCGCTGTGCGCCAGCCAGATCGAACACGCCTTGCTGGCTGTTCATCGACTGGCTATGGGTGGCACGGCAGTGGGCACCGGCCTGAACACGCACCCGGAGTTCGGCGCACGGGTGGCGGCCAGATTAGCAAACCAACTCCATTTGCCGCTGGCGCAGGCGGACAACCTGTTTGCCGCCCTGGCCGGGCATGAGGCACTGGTGGCTTTTCATGCCAGCCTGAAAATGCTGTCCATTGCCTTGACCAAAATCGGCAATGACATACGCTTGATGGGCAGCGGCCCACGGGCCGGCCTGGGCGAATTGCAGTTGCCGCAAAACGAGCCCGGCAGTTCCATCATGCCCGGCAAG
>JAQTSL010000139.1 GCA_028711355.1 Rhodoferax sp. | reverse complement strand
TTTCCTCGTTTTATCGCAGCTTTCACTTACACCAATGCAATGAATACCGTTTATCAAGAAAATACAAAAAACCTGTTGACTCTTTAGGAAGTCCCTGTAGTGCCCTAATGGATTTTCTCGGTTAAATCATTGGCACGTCCGCCTTGCGCCGCGCCTTCCAGGCGCCAAACAGTACCACCAGACCCGGCACCAGAATCATCGCCCAGATGATCTTGTCCAGGTGCGCTTTAACCCATGCGATGTTGCCAAAGAAATAGCCAACGGTGACGATACCGCCGACCCACAGCGTGCCGCCCAGCACATCGAACAAGGTAAAACGCCGCCGCGTCATCTGCGCCACACCCGCCACAAACGGCGCAAAGGTGCGCAAAAACGGCATGAAACGCGCTACCACGATGGTGATACCACCATACTTTTCGTAAAAAGCGTGGGCCTGGTCAAACGCTTTTTTGTTGAACCAGCGCGAGTCTTCCCATTGAAAAACTTTGGGGCCAAAGTAATGCCCGATGGTGTAGTTGGACTGGTTGCCCAGAATCGCCGCGGCCAACAGCAGTGCCACCGAAGCCGGGTAGCTCATCAACCCAACCCCGCACATGGCGCCGACCACAAACAGCAGCGAGTCGCCCGGCAAAAACGGCATCACCACCACGCCGGTTTCGACAAAAATGATCAAAAACAGCAGCGCATAGACCCAGGTGCCGTAATTCTGCACAAACAGCTCCAGGTGTTTGTCCACGTGCACGATGAAGTCCAACAATGTCAGCAAAATATCCATCGGCGGCATTATCCCCAACACGCGCCAGTCTGCTGGCGGCTCAATTGTGCGCGGCCTTCACCCCTGCCGCACGGCAGCGGTGGCCGTCTAAAATCAGTTGCATGACCATCGCCCCCACCCCCGCCAACGCCCACGCTGCTTCGGGCCCGCTCGCAGACCCCAACAAGCCCAGCCATTTTTTGCGACAGATCATTGAATCTGATCTGGAAAAAGGCACCTATGCGCAGCGCCGCTGGGGCGGCTCGCCGGGTGATGCGGCGCACCACGGCGCAGGCGGGCCGGACCCGGCCAAAATCCGCACCCGCTTTCCGCCCGAGCCCAACGGCTACCTGCACATTGGCCACGCCAAGAGCATCTGCCTGAACTTTGGCTTGGCGCGCGACTACGGTGGTGTGTGCCATCTGCGCTTTGACGACACCAATCCCGAAAAGGAAGACACCGAATACGTTGACAGCATCATCGACGCGGTCAATTGGCTGGGCTTTGACTGGAGCCAGCCCGGCAACACCCTGCCCTACCAGGCCAGCGACTACTTTGACTTCATGTACCGCGCGGCGGTCTATCTGATCGAAGCGGGCCACGCCTACGTCGATGAGCAAACGCCCGAGCAGATGCGCATCAACCGTGGCGACTTTGGCAAATCGGGGCTGAACAGCCCGCAGCGCGACCGCAGCCCGGCCGACAACCTGGCGCGTTTTGAGCAGATGCGCGACGGTCGGTACGAAGACGGTGCCATGGTGCTGCGCGCCAAAATTGACATGGCCTCACCCAACATCAATATGCGCGACCCGGCCATTTACCGCATCCGCCGCGCCAACCACCACAACACCGGCGACACCTGGTGCATCTACCCGATGTACACCTTTGCGCACCCGATCGAAGACGCGCTGGAGCAAATCACCCACAGCATCTGCACGCTGGAATTTGAAGACCAACGCCCGTTTTACGACTGGCTACTGCAACGCCTGATCGAAGGTGGCCTGCTGGCCAGCCCAGCACCCAAACAATACGAATTTGCCCGACTGAACCTGACCTATGTGATCACCAGCAAGCGCAAGCTGGCGCAACTGGTCTATGACCAGCGCGTCAACGGCTGGGACGACCCGCGTATGCCCACCATCGTCGGTCTGCGCCGGCGCGGTTACACGCCCGAGGCACTGCAACTGTTTGCCGAGCGCATTGGCGTGTCCAAGAGCGACAGTTGGATCGAATACGCCACGCTCGAAGGCTGTCTGCGCGAAGACCTGGAAACCAAAGCCCAGCGCGGCTTTGCCGTGCTCAACCCGGTCAAACTGGTGCTGAGCAACTGGGACGAGGTGATGGGTGCAGGCCACCTGGAACCCTGCACGCAACCCGCGCTGCCGCACGCAGCGCATGGTGCGTCGGCGGGCACAGCCCCCGAAGGCGCAGTGCCACCGCCAGAGCGCCATTTCGCGATCGGCCAAGAAGTGTGGATCGAGCGCGAAGACTATGAAGATGTACCACCCAAAGGCTACAAGCGCCTTTACCCGCCCCGCTCCGGGCCAGACGGTGAAATGCTGCCAGGCAACAAGGTGCGTCTGAAAGGCGGCTATGTGATCGAATGCACTGGCGCGAACCGCGACGCGAACGGCATCATCACCGAGGTGCTGGCTACGGTGCTGCCCGACACCAAGAGCGGCACCCCCGGCAGCGACAGCGTCAAGGTCAAGGCCGCCATTACCTGGGTCGGCGTGGCCGACGGCGTCAATGCCGAGGTGCGCCTGTATGACCGCCTGTTTCTGGATGCCAACCCCGATGCCAGCGGCAAAGACTTTTTGGCCAGCCTGAACCCCAGCAGCCTGAAGGTCATCACGGCGATAGTGGAACCGTCACTGGCCAACGCCCGGCCCGGCCAGAACTTCCAGTTTGAGCGGCATGGGTACTTTGTGGCGGATCGGATTGACCACGTTCAAGGCAGCAAGCCGGTGTTTAATTTGGCGGTGGGGTTGCGGGATAGTTGGGGGAAATAAAGCCAACATCCAAGGCTTTTACCGTGAAACAATATCAGAACTGATATAAGATGAAGCGCATCGGGTGGCTGGGGACATCCTTGAACGCGGTGCGCGATTTTCCGCAGGATGCACGACTTCTGATTGGTCAGGAACTTCAACTGGTGCAAGCCGGTTTCATGCCCACAGACTTCAAACCCATGCCAACGGTGGGTGCCGGTGCTTATGAGATCAGGGTGCGCGTAGGCAACCAGTACCGCGTGATTTATGTGGCCAAATTTTCAGACCATGTTTACGTGCTTCACGCCTTCATCAAAAAGACACCGAAAACCGCAAAACCTGATCTGGACACCGCCAAAACCCAATACGCCGCCCTGCTGAAAAGGAAGAAATCATGACTGAAAAACTGCACAGTGTGGTTGGCAGCAACAACGTCTTTCGCGACCTGGGTTTCCCGGAAACCGAGGCACAAAACCTGTTGCTGCGCGGCGATCTGGTCATCCACATCCGCAAAGTTATCGACAAACTCGGCATCACACAAGCCGAAGCCGCCAAGCGCGCAGGCATCACGCAGCCGCGCATGAACGACCTGGTCAAAAACCGCACCCACAAATTCACGCTGGATGCCCTGGTGAACATTGCGGCGCAACTGGGCTACACGGTGAAGCTGTCGTTGAAGAAAGTGGGTTGATGCGCATGTCGGCCAGAACTTCCAGTTTGAAATGAATCCCGAGCGCTCCAGCAAACAAAAGCGTCCCACGGTGGTGGTGATTGCCGGACCCAATGGCGCGGGCAAATCCACCGCTGCACCCTATCTGCTCAAACAGGCATTGGGCATTCTGGAGTTTGTGAACGCGGATCAAATTGCCCTGGGCCTGTCGGCCTACGCACCACAGACCGTGTCATTCGAGGCCGGTCGCATCATGCTCAAGCGCCTGCACGAGCTGGCCGCAGCACAAGCCAGCTTTGCCTTTGAATCAACCCTGTCCAGCCGCACATTTGCCTTGTTTCTCAAACACTGCAAAGCACAGGGTTACCGCGTGCAAATCTTTTATGTTGCGCTGCCCAGTGCCGAACTTGCGGCCAACCGGGTGGCGCTACGCGTCAAACGCGGCGGCCATGACATCCCACGCGCAGATATAGAACGCCGCTTCTACCGCAGTCTGCAAAATCTGTTTGAGTTGTACCTGCCGCTGGCTGACCGCTGGGTAGTTTTGGACAATGCTTCTGGCACACTCAAGCCTATTGCCAACGGCACGGCTCATCGTACTTTTGTGAAAGCACACGATCAATGGCTCAACTTAAAGCAGCTCGCCCAGTAAAACGCGCCTCCTCTGCGCAGCCAGCGACAGAGCAGGCCAGGATTGCCCATGCTCTGGAGCAAGCCGCCAAACACGCGAAGAAGCAGCTTGCTGCGGAAGGATTGAAACTGCCAACGCAAAATTGGGCAGGCTCAGCGATACGGAATTCGCTTGCTTGAATTGCACCCCATTCGGTACGTTTAGACTTCATCGAAAACATGAACATGAACCCCATGAAGGTCGTCAGAGCCATCGTCGACCAATCCCTAGCCAACACCCAGTCAGGCCAGAACTTCCAATTTGAGCGGCATGGGTACTTTGTGGCGGACCGGGTGGATCATGTGCAGGGATCAAAGCCAGTGATCAATCTGGCGTAGGTGCAGAAGGATAGTTGGTGAAATAAGAAAGTGAGTCAGTCATGGGAGGCAAAAATCAGCCCTACTGGTTTGTAGGAGCAAGCTACGGGGGGACTGACGATCAGACGCCTCGCTTTCTCAAAGAGGGCATTTGGGAGAACGGCTACGAGGACAAGTACCTCGATATCGTCCGCACAATGAAGCCCGGTGAACGCATCGCTATCAAAGCGACGTACACGCAGAAGCACGATCTGCCCTTCGACAGTCGTGGCCTGACAGTCTCGGTGATGTCTATCAAAGCTATCGGCACCATTACCGAGAATCTTGGGGATGGCCGCCACGTGAAAGTAGACTGGACGCCCCTTGAGCCACCCAAGCTCTGGTATTTCTACACCTACCAACCGACTATCTGGCGGGTTCAGCGTAACAAGTGGACTGCCGAGGCATTGATCGACTTCACTTTCGAGGATGCCGCACAAGACATCAATCGTTTCCGCAATGCCCCTTACTGGGCTGAACGTTTTGGCGACGCAGCCCCGGACAAACGCCGATTCGGCTGGACAAAGTTCTACGAAGCCATTGCCAACAAGTTGCTCGACTTCCGCAACAACCGTGCTGCCTTGGTGGCTGGCATCCGAGACATTGCCGGTCGCGTTGATGGTCTCGGGCATTTGGCCGACGATAAATATGTGGACGGCACGACGGGGTTCGTCCGGGATATTTGCCCGTTCACCACCATTGGCTTATTCAACCGGGGAATCACCGCGGACAACCGGAAAATCATTGCTGCTGAACTGGCAAAATTTCTCGGTGTCACCGTACCGGTGCCAGCATCCTTTGAGGGCATACCGGTACTGAATAATCTGAATTCATGGTATTTCAGCTTCGAGAGCGTGCGCTCGGCCGATCACATTGATGCCTTGTGGAGGGTCTTCGCGGCAGGTATTCGGCTCGCTGATTCAGAGGATGCCAAAGTTCGCGATGATTTCGCTACAGCGTTCGACGACGCCAATGGTCGTCCCAGGGTTGCCTGGAATCTCACCTTCGGTCTCTATTGGGTACGGCCGTGGTCCTTCCTGAGTCTGGACAGTGGGTCGCAAAGCTACATATCAAAAGGGCTGAGTATTTCCATCGGTTTGCATGGCCCCAAGAGGCGTTGCAATGCTGCCGATTACTTGACCGTGATGGATGTCCTGGAGTCAAAATTTCAGGATGAGGGCTTCCCGGTTCACTCATTCCCGGAACTGTCGCTGGCGGCGTGGAATTACAAGGAGCCCGGGACCAACCCATCAGAGCCAGAAGAGGAAGATACGGACGTAGGAGAAGCAACAGTGAGCGATGAAATTGCTGACGTGTCTGCCGAGCCCTATTCCATCGACGACATTTTGGCTGACGGCTGCTTCATGGAACGCGCCGAACTAGAACGGCTGATTGATCGCCTGCGCGCCAAGAAAAACTTGATTCTGCAAGGCCCGCCGGGCACAGGAAAAACCTGGCTGGCGAAACGCTTGGCCTTTGCCCTGATTGGTCAGCGCGATCACCGCAAGCTGCGGGCAGTCCAGTTCCACCCGAATCTCTCTTATGAGGATTTTGTGCGTGGCTGGCGGCCATCGGGAGATGGCAAGTTATCGCTGGTCGATGGCGCGTTCATGGAGGCAGTGGAAGCTGCACGCGAAACCTCTCACCCCTACGTTGTCGTGATCGAGGAAATAAACCGAGGCAATCCGGCACAGATTCTTGGGGAAATGCTGACGCTGCTGGAGGCAGATAAGCGATCGCCGCATGAAGCCTTGGAGCTCTGTTATCGGCGCAAACCGGATGAGCGCATCTACATTCCTGACAACTTGTACGTGATCGGCACAATGAACATTGCCGATCGCTCGTTGGCATTGGTTGATCTCGCATTGCGTCGCCGTTTTGCCTTTGTGGATCTCGAGCCCAGACTGGGGCAGCCGTGGCGACAATGGTTGATAAATAACTGCGGCATCGCAGCCGATATCGTTGGCGAAATCGAGATCCGAATTGCCAAGTTGAACGAGGATATTGCTGCGGATTCGACGCTTGGCCGCCAGTTCCGTATTGGCCACAGCTATGTGACCCCACCGGTTGGCGCAATCAACGGCGATGCCCGGGAGTGGTTCCGCCAAGTGGTTGCTACAGAAATTGGCCCCTTGCTCGATGAATACTGGTTTGATGCACTGGACAAGTCACGGGCCGCACAACAGCGCCTGATTGAGGGCCTGTAATGGTTTCGGTTGCTGTAGCGGTTGCGGGTGCTCTGGATACTCCTGGGCACGTTGGGCGCATCCCTGTTCGCAACCTGTGGCTATTGATGCTTTATGCCTCCGACCTCTTTCGCCAAATTGGCCGAAAAAAGGTTTCCGTTGAGGACAATCCGGACGACATTCCCGACCTGGTGGCAGAGATATTGGCTCATGCCGTAGAGGATCGCCTATACCGCAATCTCAGCTCGGGTTTTAGGCAGCGAGAGGCTGAGCTAAGTCGGGTGCGAGGACGCATCGATTTGCTGACCACAGAACGGCAGCAGCTTCTTGCCCGTGGAAAAGTGGCTTGCCGGTTTGAGGAACTAACAATCGACACACCGCGAAACCGCTATGTTCTCGCGGCACTTGAGGTCATTGCCGGCGTAGTGCGCCAGCCGATAATTTCACATCGCTGCCGGAAGCTGGCAAATGCGCTGAAGCGACTCGGTGTATCAGGCATTCGCCCGACTCGTGCGGAAGTCAGCACCGATCGGTTCGGTCGCCACGATGCGAACGATCGATTTATGGTTGCGGCGGCCAAGTTGGCATTGGATATCGCTCTCCCCACCGAGGATGACGGCAGCGAATTTCTTGCCTCACCAGACCGCGACGAGATGTGGGCACGTCGCCTGTATGAAAAAGCGGTGGCTGGCTTTTACGAAGTTGTGCTGTCACCCGGCGGATGGAAGATTTATGCCGGAAAGCCCCTGAGCTGGCAGATCGCTCAAAAAACTGCGGGTATCGATGCGATCTTGCCGTCCATGCGCACGGATGTAGTGCTCGATCATGTTGGCGATGGCCGTCGCATCGTCATCGACACCAAATTCACCTCAATAGTGACAAAGGGTTGGTTCCGCGAGGCCTCGTTGCGTAGCGGTTACATCTATCAGATTTACGCATACCTGTTTTCTCAAGTGGGACGCGGCGATGCACTTGCTGACCGCGCATGCGGTTTGCTTTTGCATCCGTCAGTCGGCGAAACATTTGACGAAACGGTTTTTATCCAAGGGCACGCTATTCGTTTTGCCACCATAGATTTAACTGCACCTGCGGCTCATATCCGATCTCAACTTCTCTGCATCGCAGCCCCAATATAGCCACAACGACATTGATGAGCTACTTAATAAACAAACCCATTTAGGGTATCATCAACCCCAATATGGGTATATTGTCCAGTCCTATCGAGGCGTCTACGGCTGCCAACGCACTCTTCCCCAAGGTGCGCCAGCGGGTGCTGGCCGTGCTGTTTGGCACACCAGACCGCAGTTTTTACGCCAATGAGGTGATTGCACTGGCCCAATCCGGCACAGGTGCGGTGCAGCGAGAGTTGGCCGGTCTGTCTTCCGCTGGCTTGATCACCATCAGCAAACAGGGCAACCAAAAACATTACCAGGCCAATGTCAGCGCACCCGTGTTTGCTGAATTGCGTGGGCTGGTGCTCAAAACCATGGGATTAGCCGACGTACTACGTCATGCGCTTTTGCCACTGGCAACGCAGATCGAGATGGCGTTTATCTATGGATCAGTCGCGCGGCAACAAGACACAGCCCATAGTGACGTTGACGTGATGATCGTCAGCCGCACCCTGGCTTACGGCGAAGTGTTTGGCGCACTGGAGAACGCCACGCAAACCTTGGGCCGCAAAGTCAACCCCACGCTCTACACACCCATGGAGTGGGCGAAACGCATTGCGCAGGACAGCGCATTTGTCACCCGCGTCTTGCAGCAGCCAAAGATTTGGCTAATCGGAACCGAGGAACAAGTCCATGCACGCAGTACTTGAAAACTTGTGCGGCCCGGGCAAGCCACTAAAAAACGAAGCACCAGATGCTAAAGAAATTGCTGGCCTGATCCGCACTGGCATTGCTCGAATGCAAGATGCACGCAATGCAAAGCTTGCGCTAGAAAGTCGATTTGATCTGGCCTATAACGCGGCGCATGCACTGTGTCTGGCGGCACTACGGCGAGTGGGCTACCGGGCGGGGAACCGTTACATTGTTTTCCAGGTCTTACCCCACACTTTGAGTTTAGGTCCAGAGGTCTGGCGCGTGCTTGACAAATGCCATAACACCCGCAACCTTGGCGAATATGAAGGCCTGCTGGATGTGGACGAGCGGTTGGTCACAGACCTTATTGAGGCTACCGAGTCGGTTGCCCGAGCCCTTCAAAAGTAATCCCCATGCCCCTCTCCTGGGACGAAATCAAATCCCGCGCCCTCACCTTCAGCCGCACCTGGGCT
>JAQTSL010000138.1 GCA_028711355.1 Rhodoferax sp. | reverse complement strand
ACATCGAAGCCCGCGTCAAACAAGTGCGCGTGCAAATCGAAGAAGCCACCAGCGACTATGACCGTGAAAAACTGCAGGAACGCGTGGCCAAGCTGGCTGGCGGTGTTGCCGTGATCAAGGTCGGCGCTGCCACCGAAGTCGAAATGAAAGAAAAGAAAGCCCGCGTCGAAGACGCCCTGCACGCCACCCGTGCTGCGGTGGAAGAAGGCATTGTGGCTGGTGGTGGTGTGGCGCTGCTGCGCGCCAAGCAAGCCGCTGGCAAGATTGTTGGCGACAACGCTGACCAGGACCACGGCATTGCTTTGGTGCTCAAAGCCATCGAAGCTCCCCTGCGCGAAATCGTTTACAACGCCGGCGGCGAAGCTTCTGTGGTGGTGAACGCGGTCATGGCCGGCAAGGGCAACTACGGCTTCAATGCCGCCAACGACAGCTACGGCGACATGATCGAAATGGGTATTCTGGACCCGACCAAGGTAACCCGCACCGCGCTGCAAAATGCAGCGTCTGTGGCTTCCCTGATGCTGACCACCGAATGTATGGTGGCCGAGTCTCCCAAATCTGAAGCTGCTGGCGGCATGGGCGGCGGTGACATGGGTGGCATGGGCGGCATGGGTGGTATGGGCGGCATGGGTATGTAAGAAAACTTTTTTCGCACAAAAGCCTTGCAGGTTCCCGACCTGCAGGGCTTTTTTTATAACACGCTACAGTCGCGTCGCAGTAGCGCCAGGGCGTCGGTCAGGTGGGGGTCGCGATCGCTCTGCAGCGCTGACTGCGACTCAGCCACAAAGTCTTGCCAAAGTTTCAGATAGTCGTCTTGATGCTGCTGCGGCGCGTGCGCCTGAATATAGGCACTGGCCAGCGCTGGGTCAAAGCCGCTTTTGCGTATTTTTCTGACCAACGACGCCGCAGCTTTGCCGGTCAACAAGGTCTTGGGCGGTACACCCGCAGCGATGCACACCAGTAGTGTCAGCAAACTGCTGTCATCATCGTGCCCTTGGGTGATCTTGTCCCAGGCGGCAGAGCGTGACCGATCAAACCGGTCAACGTCGTCGAGCGCGTCTTCAAGCCAAAAATAGTGTTCTCGCAGCGCCGGTGACTGGTCAAACAGCTTGCGTACGGTAAATCGGGCATCCAGCAATCTGGGCAGGTCAGCCAGCACCGATTGACGCGCCGATTCTGCCGCTGCTCTAAGCGCCTGCGGCAGACCTCTGGGCACTGTCAAAGCCGACGCCACCACCGTCGGCACTTTGCGGCGCAGCATCTGAATGAGCTTTTCAAACCGACTCCAGTCAGGCAATTCTTTGCGGTTGGTCATGCTGACCAGCAAGGCGGTGCGGATGACTGCCTCGGCGTCGGGTTCAAGCGTTTGCAGGTCATCGGCGCTCAGGCCCAGGTACTCAGCCAGCCACAGGGCGCATTGCACCGTCTGCGTCACCTGTTGCCGCGCCGTCAACTCGGCCAGCAACTCCGGGTAACTGGCCAGCGACCAGCGCGCCAGCAGTGCAATATGGCGATCACCAAAGACGGATGGCTCATTCATGCCAAAGTGGCTGCTCTGCGGCATCACGATCAGCGCTTTGAGCATGTCAGACCCGGCCTTGGAGCGCGACAACAGCGAGTGATCGTGCAGCAGCTCTGCCGCCACGCGCAGGTCGCCCTGGCTTTCGTGCTGCAAATGCAGGCTGACCAGGTTGACCAGCCGTTCACGCGCCTTCTCAAGCTCAGGGCGCAAAAATTCGCTGCCAAAGTAGCGCGCAATCTGCACCATACCCTTGGGCGCCTCTTGCGACATGGCGTCAAGCTTGGCTGGGTTAATCAGGCCGTGCCCGATGCCGTAGTGCAGCGCCTTTTCAAAAAACGCGCGCTCGTCAAAATGGGAGACCGCGCCGGGTGAACTCACCGTTTTGGGCATACAACCGTTCACGTGAAAGAACGATGCTGTCATTCCGGGTTCGACCCCGGAACCATGAATTCGGACCCATGGATTGCGGGTCGTAGCCCGCAATGACAGCCCTTTTTCATCATTTGGGGGGTGCGCCAGACCATGAGATTAGATGGCCGACTCTTCGTCCGAGTCCAACACCACCGCAGTGGCCTTGCCCAGGTCGGTGTCACGGGTTTCGACCTTGCCGTCATCAAGCTCGCCGTCGTCCAGGTCGCGCCCCTGCTCAAACGCCAGCGCCTTGGCACGCAACACCACCAGCATTTCAATGAACAGGTCTGGCAGCTCGTAGCGCAGCAGCCAAGCCAGCTCCATCCAGTCCTGGTCGGCCACTTCGTCGCGTTCGATCTTGGGGCGCGCGTAGGCGTTGGCGCGCAAATCGTCTTCTGGCACGATGGCGCCATCATCCTCAGCGGCGTCAAAGTTGCCACAGCGCGCAAAAGATTCGACACGGCTCCACTTTTCTTCAAAATAGTCCGCCAGTGCTTCGCTGCCACCTTCCAGATCGCCCATCGCTGTCAAAAATTCAAGCGGTTCGTCCCCGGCCCGAAAGATCACAGCATTCATCATGCCTCGCAGGTGGCTGCGGGTCAGGTCACGGTACTGCTTTTCGATCACCACCGCGCGGGCAAATTGCCCGGGGGTAATGGCCATATTGACAACCGACTCGCGCGAGTTGTCGTACTCACGGATCACCGCCAGCACATCCTTGGGCGGCAACTGCGCCAGCACCTCGATCAACGCGCCATCACCCTGCGCATCGGCCAGCGCCACCAGCGCCGACTCGGCACCCACGATGTCACCTGCGGCAATCAGCGCCTGCGTCTTTTCAATGATGGCCAAATGGTTCATGCAGCCTACTCCTTGCGGTCAAAGCCTTGGTCTTCAAGCCAATTGGCACCAGCCTCGTCGTGGTCAAGGTCGCCCGGATCCGCGTCGTCATCGTCGTCGTCCAGACCGCGCTGGCGGTTGCCTTGCGCCGCTTGCTCTGACTGGTCTGGCGCTGTGTCGTCATGGGTGGCGTGGTCGTCGCGCACATGGTGATGCAACAGATATTCCAGCGCTGCTGCCACCGTCAAAAAGCGTTGTCCCTCAGGCTGAGCCAGCAAGGGCGCAGCCAGCACGTTCGCCCAGGGCGCCAGGTGCACCGCGTCGGCCAGGCTGTCCCAGTCCGGCAGGTCTTCGGGCTCCGAGCTCACCACATACTCCATGGCCGCAGGCGACTTGAAGTCGAAAGCGCCATGAAAAGCCACCGCCACCATCTCCGGCGCGGCCTCCATCATCTGGCCCAGAAAGACGATCTGACTGCGCTTTTCACGCAAGCGCTTTTGCAACACATCATGTCCTTCGGAATCAGTGGCGAGATCATCCAGTTCGGCTTGGTAGGCTGAACGCAGCGCGCAAAAAAAGGCAGACAGACTCATGACCAGTCCTTCATGGGGTGTCAGTTCCCCAACACACGGTTGAAATAGTTGGCCCAAATAACGCGAGCCGTGTCGATCGGGCTGTCAAGCAGGTTGCGCTGACGGTTGTCGTCGTAAGCTTTGCGTTTATCGGGGTCCGAGAGCACGTCGTAAGCCTGTTGCACCAGACGGAATCGGGCGGGTGCTTCAGGCGACGTATTACGGTCCGGGTGATGCAACGAGGCCTGTTGACGAAATGCCTTCTTGATCTCTGCCAACGTGGCAGAGCTGCGCAGTCCCAAAGCGGCGTAATGATCTTTATGCATGAGCGGGCTGATTATCGGGCATTCGCCAGCACGCCATCCGCACCCAATCCGTTACGATGCCGCATCACACTAGCAGGACCCCGCCATGATCGACCTCTACACCGCCGCCACGACCAACGGCCACAAGGTTTCCATTGCACTGGAAGAATTGGGGCTGCCCTACACCCTGAAAGTGCTCGACCTGGCGCGGGCCGAGCAAAAGCAACCGTGGTTTCTGGCGATCAACCCCAATGGCCGTATCCCGGCCCTGGTCGATCGCGACGCAGACGACTTTGCCGTGTTTGAGTCGGGTGCCTGCCTGATCTATCTGGCCGAAAAAACCGGCCGCCTGATGCCCACCGATGCCAAGGGCCGCTCACGCGTCATCCAGTGGCTAATGTTCCAGATGGGCGGCATCGGGCCGATGATGGGTCAGGCCAATGTGTTTTACCGTTATTTCCCCGAAAAAATCCCCGCCGTCATTGACCGCTATCAGGGTGAGAGCAAGCGCCTGTTTCGCGTGCTGGACGGGCGCCTGAAAGACCATGAATATTTGGCCGGCGATTACTCGATCGCCGACATTGCCAACTGGGCCTGGGTGCGCACCCACCGCTGGTCGGGCGTGGAAATAGACGACTTGCCGCACCTGAAACGCTGGCGCGACCAGTTGCGCGCCCGCCCGGCCGTGCAACGCGGCATCGAGCAACCGCCCTCAGCGCTGGACGCGCGGGTCGATGACCCGCAAAAAGCCAAACAATTCACTGAAAACGCACGCAAAATGCTTGAGCATGGCCAATCCAAAACCTCCGGAGTCTGACAATGAAACTATATATTGCACCACGCGCGCCTAACCCCCGGCGCGTCACCATGTTCATGGTTGAAAAGAACATCACCGATATTGATTTGGTCAATGTCGATTTAAACGCGCAAGAGCACAAAGGCCACGCCTACCGCGCCATCAGCCCGCTGGCCAAAGTGCCTGCGCTGCAGTTGGACGATGGCCGCATCATT
The DNA here is from genome assembly GCA_028711355.1 of Rhodoferax sp. Taxonomy (GTDB): domain Bacteria; phylum Pseudomonadota; class Gammaproteobacteria; order Burkholderiales; family Burkholderiaceae_C; genus Rhodoferax. Next base: position 4,273 of record JAQTSL010000138.1, on the reverse strand, counting down.
ACCGAAACACGCGCCATTTGCACCTATCTGGAAGGTCGCTACCCAGAACCAAACCTGATGGGCGACGGTTATGAGGAGCGCGCCTTTATCGAAATGGCAGACCGACTGGTCGAGTGGAATCTGATGCTGGGTATTGCCAACAGCGTACGCCACACGCACCCCGGTCTGGCCACATTGGAGCAACCGCAGTTTGCCGACTTTGGTCACTCGCAATCGCTAAAAGTCATCGAAGTTGCGGGCTGGTTTGACCAGTTGCTACAGCGCCAGCCGTGGCTGGCCGGCCCCCGCTTCAGCATTGCGGATATCACCGCCTTTTGCGCCATTGAATTTGCCAAGTTGATGAAGTTCAACCCCGGCAAAGAAGGCATGCCCGCGCTACAGGCGTGGCGCGACAAGATGGCCGAGCGGGCCAGCGCCAAGGCACTCTGAGCCACCCGTAAATCCGGTACTGCAGCATTCGGTGCAACCGGCCCAGGCTAAATGAGCTTACACCCGGGCAGCATGATTTCCTGCAAGTCTGCCAGGTTATCGGTGGACGGCCAGCCCCGATCGGCCAACGCAATGACACGCTTGATGGGAAACCTGGTAACAATCTTCCGTGTGACACCCTTGATGGTGGTCATTTCATAAAGCACCATCGCCAGGTCTTGATCGACCAGAGGGCGCAGCAGACTGGCCGTCACATCATCGACCTCTGCCTTGTGCTCCACCGACGCGTCCATGGCGCGCAGCGAGTGCGGATGGTCAATCGACTCAAGAGAGGTATCCGGCAAAGCCACCGTCTCCAACCAGCGCAACACGCCCAGCTTGGAGTCGGGTTCGCACCGGCGGTTGAACTCCATGCCGTGGATCAGGGCTTCAACGTCGAAGCTGTGGCGAGTGCGGCAAACGACCGTGCGCAGGCCATCACAGCCCAGCGCGTTCCACAATTCTGTGAGAGTCCAGACATCGCCAAAATCACGGGCAGCAGCTACGCCTGGACGAGCTGGACGTAGCGATTGCTGCCGCGGCGGGTGACCTTGATTTGGCATGGGGCGCCGAAAGGTGTCACCAAATCTTCCTCGATTCTTCACGAAGTTGTCATGGTCACCCTCCACCATTCGAGCTCTTATCCACCCAACGGAGCTTTTGTTCATGACGCGCCTAAATTTTGCTGTTTCTCTGGTTTCTGATAACGCCTTGTCTGAGGTTGGCATGGCCGCAAGCCAAGCCAGTCTGCCTCGCCGCCATCTGCTCAAAGGTGCGCTTGGTGGCCTTACCGCGGCGGGCTTAAGCAGTTTGGGTCTGAGCGCCTGTGGTGGTGGTGATGCAGCGGTTGTCAGCCCTGCCACCGTCAATTCGGTGGAATTCCTGGGTATGGATGCCCCCTCCACTGCGGCACTGCGCGCTGACAGTTACACCGCCGCCAGCGTCAAGCTGGGTTATTCAGATGCCACCAGCAAAACCCAGGTGCTGGCATACAACACAATTTTCAAAACTGGCGACACCCTCAAGAATGGTACGACTGACGTGATTGCCGGGGCTTACTACGACATCAATGGCAATGCAATCATGGACAACTCGGTCCCGGCTTCCGCAGAACCGTTTTATTCCGACTGCCCGGACGGCAATGCGTTGATCGCGCTGGCCAACCCGACGGTGCCCGGTGTGACCGGCGGCACCTTGTTTTTAGTGACGCAGTACGAGTACAAAACCCGCGATAACGCAGGTGTCAGCATGTACGGCAAGCTGCCATCACAAATCACCGTGACTTCGCTGGATCAGAACAAGATCACCGGCGCGCTCACAGCGGTCAAACATTTCAGCGTGGACACCAAGCCGGTGGATGGACTCTGGATTACCTGCGCCTCCAGCCTGTCGCCATGGAATACTTTTTTGTCCAGCGAAGAATACGAGCCCGATGCCGTCAACATTGCGACCAACACCATGTTTCAGGCCTTCAGCCTGAACCTGTTTGGCAGCAGCACAACCGCCAACCCTTATCACTATGCGCATGTGCCGGAAGTCACCGTCCACCCGGACGGCACCGCCAGCATCGTCAAGCATTACTGCCTGGGTCGAATCGCGCGCGAACTGGTCGAAGTGTGCCCGGACAACAAAACCGTGCTGATGGGTGACGATGGAACCGACACTGGCCTGTTCATGTTTATTGCCGACAAAGAAAAAGACCTGAGCGCTGGCACCCTGTATGCGGCCAAATGGACGCAGACTCTGGCCACAGCCGGTGGTGCGGCCACACTGAAGTGGGTCAAATTGGGGCATGCCAGCAGCGACTATGTGAAAGGCCTGGCCGACAGTTTGACGGCCAGCGACATCGTGACCGTGGTCACCGTCGACCCCCTGGATGCCACCTTCACAAAAATTGCTTTCAACGGCTCGAACGAATGGGTCAAGTTTGTCGTCGGCAAGGAAGTCGCTGCCGCCTTCCTGGAAACCCATCGCTACGCGGCTTACCTCGGTGCCACGCTGGAGTTCAGCAAGATGGAAGGTGTGGCACTTAACCGCAAGGACAAGCTGGCCTATGTGGCCATGTCGCGCATCGAAAAAAAGATGAAAGATACCTTGGGCGACATTCAGGTGGGCCAGATATTGGCTGGCGCGACCTACGAACTCAAACTGTCGGCAGCTCAGACGGACACCGCAGGCGCTGTGATTGGCAGCGACTGGGTGCCCACCGTGATGACGGCCATCCCGGCTCTGGTGGGTGAAGACCAAACTGCTGATGCGTTCGGCAACACCGCCAACGTCGACAAAATATCCAATGCCGACAACCTCAAGTTCTCGGAAAAAATGCGCACGCTGTTCACTGGTGAAGACTCTGGCCAGCACGTCAACAACTTTGTCTGGGCCTACAACGTGGACACCAAGAAACTGTCACGTATTCTGTCGGTACCCGCAGGTGGTGAAGCCACCGGCTTGGAAGTGGTGGACAACCTCAACGGTTTTGCCTATATCCTGGGCAACTTCCAGCACCCGGGAGATTGGGGTGCGATCCACAACGTGATCAAGGCCGAGGTTGAGCCGCTGATCAATGCCAACTGGAACAACCGTAAGAGCTCGGCCGTTGGTTATATCAGCGGTCTGCCAACAATTTGACGTGTACCTTGTAACCCGCGCTGGCGCTTACACCGACCGGTTGCGCGCCAGCGGCGGATTTTTCGAGAAATAGTCTTCAATGCCGCGTGGTGGTGCTCATGTCCAGCAGCGCACGCTTGACCGGCGCGTCTATGGCCCGCAGGTTCAGTCCGCCAATCAGGTCAGCCTTGTTATTGATTGCCTTGCCACTCTATTTCCAGTCGTTCAAAACCGCCATGTTGCACGTGCGCGCTAAATCGCCACAATTTTCAGCTTGAGTCGTTTGGCGTTCCTGGCCAGCACAATGTCCAAGGTAGCCATACCTTGGGCTTTGGCAGCCAATGCGCACGCCAGGTGCAAAGCATCCAGCGGCATCCATGGTCAATACGGCCGCTTTATGAAATGTCATCGATTCGATGGGCAGCAATTGCAAATCGTTGGCACAGACCCGCTCAAACTGCAGCCAGGCGTTTTGGGCTTGCGCCTGGGTCAGTTGTCCGGTAATGGCTCCGTTCTTCGGGGTGATTGGCGGGTGGGTCGGATATAAATTATAAAACCAATAGCAATGTACGCTTACGCCACAAGCGCTACAGGCAAAAAATCATCATGGAATTGCTGACGCTTGAAGATACCGCCAGCACCCGTTGGACGTAAAGCCTTTGGGGTTGCCGACACCGATGGCTTCACCCGGCAAACGTAATCCGGTCAATTTCTGCCTGGCTGGTCAAGCCCTGATGCACCATGTCTTGGGCCGACTCGCGCAGCAAGCGCGTGCCGCGAGCTCGGGCCGCCTCTTTGATGATGCGTACCGGGGAGCGTGCGGCAATCAGCTCGCGCAGTTCGTCGTTGAGCACCAGGCACTCACCAATGGCCCGACGGCCCTTGAAGCCGGTGCCACGGCATTCGGTGCAACCGGCACCAGCGCAATGCGTGCAAAACACCCGCACCAGGCGCTGCGCCACAATGCCGTTGAGGGCCGACACAAAGGTGTAGGGGTCCACCGCCATGTGCTCAAAGCGGCCCAGCACGTCAAACACGTTGTTGGCGTGCACGGTGGAGAACACCAGATGCCCGGTCAGCGCCGCCTGCACCGCAATCTGGGCGGTTTCGGGGTCGCGGATTTCGCCCACCATGATCTTGTCGGGGTCATGCCGCAGAATAGAGCGCAAGCCCAGTGCAAAGGTCAGCCCCTTGCGCT
>JAQTSL010000137.1 GCA_028711355.1 Rhodoferax sp. | reverse complement strand
ACAACCGGGGGGTGCCTGCCGGCGGCCCTGGCAGGGGCCTTGATTCAAAAAATTCCAAAAACCAGAATAACCGGGTACCACCAAGGTCAACGGTTCTTGAAATTACAGAACGAATGTTGCACTAACCAAAGTTGTGTAACAAGCGGTGTAGCACACCAGACTTCATACCTGGTGTAAGTCATTGATTTATTATGAAATCAATGACTTACGTCGCATAAAAACGAGTTGGGGTGGCTGATGGGGCTCGAACCCACGACAACAGGAATCACAATCCTGACTTTTTTGTATTTCACTGTATTGAATCGTGTAGTACAATCAATATAACTCAACAACTTAGAGAAAAAGCACTGTGTAATTGAACAGCCTAGACGTTGATTGAAATTGAGCAAAATAGCGATATTCAGTCTGTAAATAGTCTGTAAATCCAAAAAAGGGGTTCACGATGGCACGACCAAGCAAAACCGCTGCGATTGACTACACCGCCGCCCACGACCTGACGCATGGCCTGCTAGACCGCGCCGCCTGCCCCTATAACCTGCCGTTCGTTCTGGTGCGCGATGCTGACAAAAAGGGTTTGCGCCTGCGCGTGACCAAGGCCGGGGGCAAGGCTTGGCAGTTTGAAACCCGTATCAAGGGCAAATTGTTTACCCGTGCGCTGGGTGGCTGGCCTGCCGTGTCGATTGACGAAGCCAAAGAGGAAGCGCACCGCTTGCGTGGTTTGACTGAAAAAGGTATCGACCCGCGCCAGATAGAGGCCGAACAAGCCGCCGCCATTGAAGCTGCCGCTGCCGAACAAGCCCGCAAAGACCAGCAGCAGGCCAACCAAGCCCTGACCGTGGGCGAAGTGTGGCAAGCCTACATTGCAGAGCGCCGCCCACATTGGGGTGACCTGCACTACCGCGACCATATCGACAAGGCCAAGGCCGGGGGCTTACCGTCTGGCCGCCGTGGTGGTGGCAAACAGTTGACCAAGCCGGGGCCGCTGGCCGCATTGATGCCGCTGGCGCTGAAAGACCTTGACCAGGCCACGATAGAGGCATGGGCCGCGAACGAGGGCAAGACCCGCGCCAGTTCTGCCCGGCTTGCGTGGCGACTGCTGACCGTATTTTTGACGTGGTGCAGCGAACAACCCGCCTATGCTGGTTTGGTGGCAGCCAAGAACCCCGCCAAGACCAAGAAGGCACGCGAAGCCCTGGGCAAGTCGGGTACCAAGTCGGATGTGTTGCAGCGTGAACAACTGGCCGCGTGGTTTGCCGCTGTTCAGCAGATTCAAAACCCAGTCATTGCTGCGTGCCTGCAAATGATGTTGCTCACTGGTGCCAGACCGGGTGAAGTGCTGGCGCTGCGCTGGGAGGACGTTAACACCCAATGGAAAGGCATTCAAATCAGGGACAAGGTAGAGGGAACCCGCGAGATACCCGCCACGCCCTACATGCTGCACCTGCTGGCTACCCTACCCCGCCGCAACGAATGGATTTTTTCAAGCAATACGAGCGCCAGCGGATGCCTGACCGAACCCAACAACCCGCACACCCGCGCCTGTACTGCTGCTGGGCTGAAAGGGCTTACCTTGCATGGCCTGCGTCGTTCGTTTTCAAGCCTTACCGAGTGGCTGGAAGTGCCTGCCGGGGTGGTGGCACAGATTCAAGGCCACAAACCATCGGCAACCGCTGAAAAGCATTACAAGGTTCGCCCGTTGGAACTGTTACGGGTTCACCATGAGCGAATCGAAGCGTGGATTCTGGAACAGGCCGGGGTTGTGTTTGATGCCAAAGCAGAGCCGGGCAAACTGCGCGTGGTGGCTGGTTGATGCGAGTTGAAAGAAGTTTGTCTGTAACCTATAATTCACAATCCGATGTTTGAAATCCTGACCTACGAAGACGACCAAGCTGAGAAGCCTTACGCGAATTGGCTAGCCAAGCTGGTGGACAGACAAGCAAAAACCCGCGTGCTGGTGCGCGTGAGCCGGATGGCCGGGGGCAACTTTGGCGACTGCAAACCCGTAGCCGATGGGGTTTGGGAGTTGCGTATTGACTGGGGTCCGGGCTACCGCGTGTATTACGCGCAGTCCGGCAAACGCTTGATTTTGCTGCTGACCGGTGGCGACAAGCGCAAACAGCAGGCCGATATTGATGCTGCTGTCGGTTATTGGAACGATTGGAAAAGGAAGAACGCCAAATGAAAGCCTCACGACCACACGATGAAACTGTAGTAGAGATGCTCAAGGCCGACCCCGAGATGGCCGATGTGTATCTGGCAACTGCCCTTGAAGAAGCCAACTTGCCCGGCGGGCAGTTCGCCCTGCTTGCAGCCCTGCGCCACATTGCCGAAGCGCAAGGCATGGCCAGCGTGGCCGAGAAAGCGGGCATGCCGCGTGAAAGCCTTTACCGCGCCCTGTCGCCACGGGGTAACCCCACCATCAAAACGCTGCTGGCAGTGCTGGGGGCATCGGGCCTGCAATTGGGTGTAACGCGCACTGTGCAGCACGCTTGAGGCACCAAGTCACCAAAGGCCACACCATGCAGAAACCTGATGACGGTGAACGCCAAAGTTTTGCCAGCGTGTGGGATGCCATCGAGGACACCCCGCAACAGGCTGCCAGCATGCGCGTACGCTCTGAGCTCATGATGAGTCTGACCGAGGTCATCCGTGAACGTGGTATGACCCAAGGTGACGCCGCCTTGTTTGGCGTGACGCAACCGCGTATGTCCGACCTGATGCGCGGCAAGATAAACCTGTTTTCACTGGACACTCTGATTGACATGGCCGCCACTGCTGGCATGTGCCCCACTGTCAAGGTATCCAAGCCAAAGACTTTGCAGCGCACCCGCATTAAGCGCATGGCCGCGCCTGCAATGGCATAACAGTGAAGGCAACTCTATGCCGAAAACAGTTAAAACCCGAAGTGGCCGCGTGCTGGTTCTGTCAACGCTGGCCGAAGATGCCGCTATTGCCGCTGGTATTGCCCAAGACCCCGATACCTATGAGCCGAGCGACCTTGAACTTGGCTTGATGCGCCGCCCTGGTCGCCCGTTTGGAAGCGGCACCAAGAGGCAAATCACATTGCGCCTGGATGCCGACCTGATAGACACATTCAAGGCATCCGGTGACGGCTGGCAGACCCGTATCAATGCCGTGTTGCGTGACGCTGTGGCGCATGGTGTCGTGAAGGCCGGATAACAGTTTTGCGCCAGCTAGACCCGCTTCGAAACCGGGTCGAACAGCCAGTTCCCTGCTGGCCTGCTGGTGCACTTTAACTCGGGGGTGCATGGGGGTGCTATGAAATACGTAATAAGAATTCCTGCAATAAATGGCGATGTAATTCCGCTAATTTTTGTCGCCGTCGAAATGGCAACCGCCGCATCAACTGCATACGGTAGGACACAACCGCACAAGCCAATATACAACGGTCGTCTACCGGGGTATGTCAAGTTACTCTTGAACGAATCGCGTGCTGGTCGTCTACACGTTTGCAATCAATTCGAACATCAAGGGCCAGTGGAAGAACTCATTTCGGCAGCAAAAAGTTCTGGAGAGTTATCTGAGGTATCCCAATTCCTGGTGGAACCAGATTGGGAAAAATTGCACCGCGAGAATCCGCATTTGTTGTCGGGTCTTGGCGTGTGGGACTTTACGGAACTTGACCTTGGACCTTCCAAAATTGACTGGGATGCAACATACTTAGGTTGCCTTTATGTAAAGCTACATCACCTAAACGAATGGGGTAAAGCCAACGGGGATGAATTCACTATTTCTACCGATTCGGTGGAGTGGATTGACGAACGTGGCGTGATGAGGCCAACCGAAGCGACCGGTAAAACGGCAAAGCCTGTGGTGACCGAGGAGCCTGCCAGCGATGGCCCTGCACCACTGACAACGGGAGATGTTGCCCTTTGTTTTGCTGGCTTGAGGAATTGGGATGAAAAACGATGGAAGGATGAATTGGGTTCACCTGATGTATGGCTGAAAGATTGTCAGCACAGACCCGGCACCCGTGGCAGGGGTGGAATCGAATCAACATGGTGGCCCATCAAAATTGGTGACGCTCTGATTCGTCAATTCGCCGTCAAAATCAATAGCGTACGGGGAAAGTTCCAAAGTCAGCCATTGTTAGAGCCTTGGCGCGAGGAATGGAAAACATATGAGGCTGATAACTTTAATGTGGAGTGAAACACGGTTGAAACCCCCGGCAATAAACCCCGGATTTCTTTCTTTTTGTTATTGTTTTTATAGCTACTGGCGCAATGCCAATAAGGGCTACATGGTGATGTTCTAAAACACCGGGGGTTTTCGTAGGAATACGGGGTTTTCAAGCTTCGGGACAGCCCTGCCGGGTTAGTGTTGTAGGTGGCAGGGAAAAGGAACCCGAAGCCATGCAAGACCCAAACCACAGCGCGGCAATTCAAGTCGCGCAAACATTCACGCCGCTGACCGAAGTCACGCGTCCCAACCTGAAAACCGCCGAGGCTGCGTTCTACCTCAATCGCGCACCGCAGACACTCCGCGCCTGGGCCTGCCTTGAGAATGGCCCACCGCGTCCAAGGCGTATCGCTGGAATTTTGGCCTGGAACACCGCCGAAGTCAAAGCACTGGCAGGGGTGGCAGCATGAGGGCCGCACTGTGCCGCCTGGCGCTGCGTATCTGGTGCGCTGTGCCTTCAATGTGGAGGTCCGCAAAGTGAAACGCCCGACCCCACAAAAAGCAGAATCGAGCGCCCTGAACACGCGCAAGTTTACAGGCACCGACAACCCGCGCTACCTACGTGCAATTCAAGCGCTTCTGACGCGGCCAACAACCCGAGAGCAACTTGATCAGATTGCAGGGTGTTCGAATGGCCCGGATTTGATCTCCAACATTCGCAACCTGTTTCCCGCAAGTGACAACCGCAATGAATACATTGCTTGCGAGCACATCGAGTTTTTTGATCGCGACAGTCGAAGGTGTCGCCCTGGCGTTTATTCAATGATGGCAAAGGCCCGCCGTCTGGTTTACCAATGGTTGGCCAATCGAGGGGGTGGCAGCAATGGCAAACGGGCGTAACGGCAAAAAGAAGTGCATAGCGGTACCGGGGCAATGGTTGCCGCTCCCCCTGTCCTTTCTGAGAAGTCGGGCTGGCGCTGAGTTATCGCCGCATGGTGCCAAGCTGCTTCTAGACCTGCTGGCGCTGCTTGGTCCAAATGCCAACGGAAACGGCGATTTGAGCCTCGCTCCAAAGGTCATGAGGGTGAGGGGGTGGACTTCGCGTCAGACGCTTAGAGCTACAGTCCTTGAACTCACAGAGCATGGCTTGCTATCGCAAACTCACCAAGGTTCACGCCTTGATTGCAGCTTGTATGCGTTAACCATTTATCCGTTGGACTGCGACTTGGAAAAGTTGGACGTTGGCCCTGGCTGCTACACACACCTAGATTACGAAAAAGCTGGAGCGAACCCACCACTTGAATCGGCACCGGCAAGGTGGAGACAGGCACGAAAAACACTTTTAGATGACCCGCCACGGGACAAAGTAGGTTCAAGCCGTCCCGCCACGGGACAAAGTGCAGTTCGTGAACAGGTCAAAAAGGGTACTTTGTCCCGCCACGGGACAAAACCCCCTGTATTTGATGATTCGCCCGTCCCGCCACGGGACACCTTTCTAGATAAGCCATCTAGTGCATTCAATCCTAACCACGGCATCTACCGCCGACTGACCGCAAAGCCAGTTGGACTATTCACAAACCTGATTCACTGAGATAGCACCACCATGAACGTAATCACCCACCACCACCTTAGCGCCGAACAAATCAATGACGACCAAGGACCGGCAATCATGTTGACCCAACAGGACGACCATTCGGAGCCGTCAACCGTCCTTGTTCACCCTTGGCAACTTCGCGCCGTGTGCGAACAATTCGGAATCATCGCCAGCGACCCACAAGCTGAAAAGACCATCGCCACACTCACACGCCGCCTGCTGGCGTTGAATCAGCGTGTCGGGCACCTTGCCTACTGGCTGGTCAACCAGTCAGACCATGAACACGCAAACCTCGATTACGAGCAGGAATATGCAGCGGCCACCGCCGACATTGCTGCGGAGTTTTGCGCCGAACTGGTGGGCACCTCTGCAGATTCAGCGCCCCCACCCATGCAACCTTTGCAGACCCCGAGGCCAGTACCGTGCAAACCCGATGCGAGCACCGTGCAGGCGGCGCTTCTCTGATCCAACACTGGAGAAACAAAAAAATGAACCCTTCACGCAAGAAGCCGCCGAACCAGTGGAAGGCTGGCCAATCCGGAAACCCCAAAGGCAGGCCGCCCGGTGTGTCGGCAATCACCAAGATGCGAGAGTCGCTATCTGTCGATGTGCCCGAAATATTGGCCGGTTTGGTCACTGCTGCCAAAGGTGGCGACATGCAGGCCGCCCGGTTGATTCTGGAGCGTGTTTTGCCCCCACTCAAGGGCATAGAGCAGGCTGTATCGCTTCAATTGCCTGATGGCGGCAGTCTGACCGACAAGGCCGATGCCATGCTTTGCGCGGCTGCAAATGGTTTGCTTGCGCCCGGTCAGGCTGCGCAGCTTATTGCCGCCCTGGGCACCGTGGCGAAGATTACCGAGATTGACCAATTTGAAGCCCGATTAACCAAACTGGAGGATATGCAACATGGCAAACCTTAATACCCGGCTGGAGACCCTGGAAAAGTGCACCGGTGTCAGTGGCCAACGGCCACAGGGCATGAGTGATGCGCAATTCCTTCGCTACCTCAGCGAAATGCAGCGCCCGGAACATGCGCTGTTCTTGAAGGCAATTTCACACGATGACTTGGACGCTATCGTAAAACACGGTATCCGAGAGCTCGCGGATTCAATGGTGCCGGCCGAATATGAAAAATTCATGTCTGCCTATGAAAGTGGGAACCTGCGCGCCAGCATCGCCATTCTGAAACAAGACATTGAAGGGACGCATCATGACAACACTTGAAAGGCGGATTGCAGAACTGGAATCTCGCCAGTCCAACACAGACCAGTCGCTGAAGGTTGTTTTCCGCAAGGAAGGTCAGACCATTGAGCAGGCGCGTATTGAAGCTGGAATTCCTGTCGACCACGACAAGCAGGTGCTGATTGTTTCGTTTGTTACCCCGCCAAATATGGATGATGTCAACCAGTTTCGACCTGTAACCCAAGGAGCATGAGATGCAAAACCAAAGAGCACCGATGAAAACTTTTCGCCGGAAGTACCTGCGCATCGACTATTACCCGACACAGGATGCAGTGGCAGCCATTGAGCGGCTAAGGAACGCTAAGCCTGGCGTCTGCACGCGGGAGCTTCTCGACACGCTTGTTGTACAAGGCTGTAAATCATGGTTTCCGGAAATGGTGGGCACGGGCAAGGGATGACTTTCTTGAGTCCATACGCGCAGGCGTGTGCTCGCGCGCGAGGCAGACAGCGGTTCAATCGCTGCCCGATGGTGTTGAAAGACACTAAGAAGACACTAAGAAGACCCTAATGGTATAGCAAGGGTTTGCGCCGATTCCGTGAGGGAAAGCCCGGCGCCAGCTCATCCGGTGGGCGGTCGCATTGATGCGCCGAAACTGGAGGAGAAGAGATGACCGCTTTCCGGAAACATGTCACGGTAAGGTTACGGTAATGTTAGGGCGAGGTTAGGGCAGGGGTGCAACGAGGGTGCGGACCATTACGGGCTTGTCCGAACAAGCGTGCGTGCGCGAGGTGGTGCGACGGGGACGCAACGGGGAGGTGCTTTCTTCGGCCGCAATTCGGGGCTACCATTGACGACCGATAAAAGAAACAGGGGGATGTTCGATGTCACAGGATAAATTGAGGATTGGCGAGCGGCGCAATGGCGTGATGCTGGCGCTTGCCAGTGTGCTTTTATTTGGATCGGTTGTTTGCAGTGCACAGACCGCAGCGCCCACAAAAAGGGAGGCGGTCACGGTTTCGACGACACCGGCGCGCAATTCTGCAGCGCAACCTGCCCCCAATCCCTTTGACCAGTTCGACAAGGCGGGCATTGACGCAGCAGGTGATGCTGGAGGTCAGAACTGGGACTCACTGTCTTCGACGCCACCGAGCACAAAGGGTACTGTCGGAACAATTGAGGACGGGTATCGATTCAAAGGCGGCGACACATCAAAACAGCGCAATTGGGAAAAGGTCGGCGGTAAAGAGGCCGGTGAGCCGTGGAACCGTCCTTGGAATCAGAACTGGGACTCACTATCTTCGACTCCGCCGAATAAAGCCAAGGTAGACCAAAAAGCCCAGTCATTTGACGAGTTCATGGCGGAGAAACTGCTGAAGGAGTACACGGTAGTCCAAGCGCTTGAACGCGGATTCTCAATTGATGAAATAGCAGACTGGCTCGCCAAATACAAAGGGATTGATCCCGCTCTTGTTCGTAAACGCGGGTATTCAAGCGAGGAAATGCTTACTAAATTTGGTTATTCAGTTCCAAAGCCGCCTGGCACGGAAGGTGCCAAGAAAGAAGCCAGTCCGCGAAAGGATACTAGCAGGTCGTTCGACTTTGACTCGGACGGGAATCTCATCTCCAACAACGAAGTCAGTCCGCAAAAGACTACCGGCAGGCTTGTTTTTGACGACGAACTAGCGAAAGAGAAGGAAGTTACTCGCCCTAAACCCGGACTGTTCGACGATTTGTTGAGTCGAACTACAAGAGTAAAAAATGTCAATGGCGGTGATTCCATTCGAGCAAAAAGCACCTTTGACTCGACTGGCGCAGTGATGTTTTGGATTTTGCTAATCCTCGGTGTGACTGGCTATCTCAGAATGCGCAGCCGCGAGAAAGCAACTATTTCCCAAACGACCCCATTGCCAACGGACGGGCTGATTGGCATCCACGGTTGGCTGCGGTTCTTTGTTATTTCCCTTAGCATTCTCGGACCTGCCTTTAGCTTTGGCAGGATTGGTGTAAGTTTTCAGGAAGGTGAGCGGCTTTCTGCTGTATTGCTCAACTCTGCC
>JAQTSL010000136.1 GCA_028711355.1 Rhodoferax sp. | reverse complement strand
GCTTTGATACGGCGGTGGGCTTTGCCACCGAATGTCTGGACCGCCTGCACAGCACGGCCGAAAGCCACCAGCGCGTGATGGTGGTCGAGGTGATGGGCCGCTACGCCGGCTGGATTGCGCTGCACACCGGAATAGCCGGCCATGCGCACGCGATCCTGATGCCCGAGATCGGTTTCGACCTGGACCGGGTGGCCGCCAAAATTCGCCAGCGTGAAGCCGACGGGCGGCAGTATTCGATCGTGCTGGTGGCCGAAGGCGCCAAACCCAAAGACGGTCACCGCGAGGTGCTGGCCAGCGCCGAAGTAGGCCACGCCGAACGGCTCGGCGGCATCGGTGAGCGAGTCGGGCTGGGCTTGGGCGAACGCACTGGCAAGGAGACGCGCGTGGTGGTGCTTGGGCATCTGCTGCGCGGTGGCAGCCCGACCTCCTTTGACCGGCTGGCGGCACTGCGCTTTGGCGCCGCTGCCGTACGTACACTGGACGCAGGACATAGCGGCGTGATGGTTGCGCTGGGAGTAGGTGGCGTCAACCAGGTCGCGCTGGCCGAGGTGGCCGGCCACATGCGCGCCGTGCCCTTGGACTGCGATACGGTGCAGACCGCACGCGACCTGGGCATCTGTCTGGGCGATTGAGGCGCTCGCAAGGATGCCGCAGGCAGGGTATCCTTGCAACCATCGACAACCCAGGAGCTCACATGAACCCACAAATGAACCCAACCGACCCGATGGTGCTGCGCAGCGATGCCCAGCACATTGCCACCCTCACCATGAACCGCGGTGCCTCGCGCAACGCGCTGTCACGCGGCATGATCGCCGCACTGCAAGAGGCGCTGGACACCATCGCCACCGACAGCTCGGTGCACGTGGTGGTGCTGGCCGGCAGTGGACCGGCGTTTTGCGCCGGCCACGACCTGAAGGAAATGCGCGCGCAGCAGTTTGGCGCGGACTACGCCAAAGACTTGTTTGACGCTTGTGGTCTGCTGATGCAGCGCATCGTTTCGCTGCCGCAGCCGGTGATCGCCCGCGTGCACGGCATCGCTACTGCCGCTGGCGCGCAACTGGTCGCTACCTGTGATCTGGCGGTGGCGGCCGACAACGCGCGCTTTGCCACGCCGGGCGTCAACATTGGCCTGTTTTGTTCCACTCCGATGGTGGCACTGACGCGCAACGTCAGCCACAAGCACGCCATGCAGATGCTGCTCACGGGTGAGCTGATCAGTGCCCCCGAGGCGCTGCGTTTTGGTCTGGTCAACCAGATCGTGCCCGAGGCAGAACTCGACGCAGCGATCGCCGCGCTGGCCGACAAATTGGCCGCCAAGTCGTGCCGCACGCTGGCCATCGGCAAGGCGGCGTTTTACCGGCAAGCCGAGTTGCCGCTGGCACAGGCCTACGCGTTCACGCGCGACGTGATGGTGACCAATTTGCAGGCAGCCGACGCCAAAGAGGGCATCTGCGCGTTCATCGACAAGCGCACGCCAACCTGGACGCACGCCTAACTGATCCAGTCCTTGAGTTAACGTGAAATACCTGCATGACGTCCAATAACGGCATTGACTGCGTAGGCAGTAGCAGAATTGGGGTCAGATCCGGCCGCGTAGCGGAACGGCTCTGACCCCAATTCTGCGGTTTGTACAAAATAAGCTGTATTTAACCGAGAAAATCCATTAGGCGGGTCTTCGACCCTGCGCAGCGGCTGGCGGCCGATTTGCGGTCATTTTGAACGGTCATTCGTTGTTCATAGCTGGGCTATGAACGCCTCACGCCCACCCAAACTGCCTCGCAACTCGCCTCGCCATCCATCTGTGCCCTAATGAATTTTCTCGGTTTAAAGCTTCGCGGTGACGCTGCTGTCATGTTGGACAATGTCTGAAAATTGACCGCCCGCGTCTGCCGGGACCAAAATTTGAGACGCCTGACCGGCTCTACCAGTAACGCATCGCGTCGCGGTAAAGCTGGCTCAGGTCGGCTTGGCTGACCTCGCGCGGCGCATTGGTCAGCAGGCGCTGCTGGGCCCAGGCGCCTTGCGTCAGGCCAGGCACGTCGGCGTCGCTATAGCCAACGCCGCCAACGCCGTTGGGGATAGCGGTGGCCTGCATTAATTTGATCAGATGGCCGGCAACGATTTCACCGGCGTCCTCGGACCGGGCGTCGTGTGCGTCTGCACCCAGGCAGGCGGCACCGTGTAAATGGCGCTCGGGGCAGGCACACGCGGTAAAGCGAAACACCGACGGCGCATTGACGATCACGCTCATGCCGTGCGGCACCATCGGCTCGTGGTTTGGGTAACCCTCGGGCTGAAAATCACGCACCAGGCCGGCCACCGAGTACGCCATGCCATGCGGTACGTGCACCCCCGAGTTGCCAAACGCAATGCCGGCCAGCGTGGCGGCGTACATCATCTGGTCGCGCGCTTCATGGTCGCTGGCGTCATTAACGGCGCGCACCAGGTACTGGCCAAGCAGTTTGAGCGCGGCCTCGCAGCCAAGGTCGCTCCACGGATTGGCCCCCTGGCTCATCGGCCGCAACGCCGGTGTGGCCGGTGCCAGGCGCTTGCTGTAAGGCCGTGCCGTGTAAGACTCCAGCGCGTGCGAGAGCACGTCAAAACCGCTGCACGCCACCACGTTTTTGGGCAGAGAATAGGTCACACCCGGGTCGATCAGCGCCATCGATGGTTTGAGCTGCTTTGACGCAATGCCGGTTTTGACCTGGTGCGACAGCAAGTCAAAAATGGTGATGCCGGTGCACTCAGAACCGGTGCCGCAGGTGGTCGGGCAGGCAATGTGTGGCTTGAGCGGCCCCGGCACCGGTTTGCCGGCACCGATCGGCGCATTGACGTAATCCAGAAAGTCGCCGGTTGGCCAAGTGGTGTATAGATTGGCCGCCTTGCAAGTGTCAATGACGGAACCACCACCAACCGATACGTAACCATCAAAGCGGCCCTCGACGGCAAACTGGGTGGCGGCCTTGAACGACTGGTCAGTCGGCTCAACCTTGACCTCATCAAACACCACCACATCCACGCCAGCCGCCTGCAACGCATTACGCACCTGCGCCACGTAGGGCAACTGCGCCAACCTGACGTCGGTGAACAACGCCACCCGCGTCATGCCAAGCGCTTTGGCGTGGTGACCGGCCTCCTTGAGCACGCCGTGGCCAAAGCTGATGCTGGAAATATCGACCGAAAAAATGCCCTCGTGGCCTTCGGTCACGTCAAAGTAATGATGACAACACGACATGGAACGCGCTCCTGAAGTAGGGCTAGCATCTTAGCGCGCATGGCGCGCCGGATGTCTGCAATCGGCATCGTCATGCACCTGCAGCATACGCTTTGAACGCTTTGGCCAACGCTGTAACACCACGATGGATTTCATCTACGCTGGGCGTTACAAAAGACAGACGCAGCGTGCGCGGGTCACCATGATCCGCGTAAAACGGTGCGCCTGGAACAAAGGCCACGCCTTGTGCCACGGCATGGGGCAAAAAATCAACCGCATTCATGCCCACGGGCAAACGGGCCCAAATGAACATGCCCCCAGACGGGGTATTCCAGGTCAACGTCGAGTCTGGCGCACCAGTGGGCAGCTCGCGCGCCAGCGCTTCAAGCATGGCGTCGCGCTGCGCTTTGTACAGCGCACGAATGGTCGGAACGTGTCGTTCAAGAAAACCGTCTTTCATGACCTCGGCCACCAGTCGCTGGTTAAAACCCGGGGTATGCAAATCGGCGGCCTGCTTGGCTTGTAACAACTTGGGATAAACGGCCTGGGGGGCCACGATAAAACCAAGCCGCAAGCCGGGGGCCAGCACCTTGGAAAACGAGCCCAGGTAAACGCAGCCTTGCGGATTGAGCGCGGTCAAGGGGGCCGGTGGGGGGGTGTCGAACCACAAGTCGCCGTAGGGGTTGTCCTCAATCAGAGGCAAGCCGAGTTGCGCCACTTGCTGGCTAAGTGCGGTTCGGCGCGCCTGACTCAGGGTGCGGCCGGTCGGGTTTTGAAAGTTTGGCTGAACGTAGAAAAAGCGTGCGTCCGGCGCTTTGTCAGCCAGGTCGGTCAGGTCGGTGCCGCCTTCGTCGTTGACAACACTGATCACCTCGGGCTCCATCGGGGTGAAGGCCATCACGGCGCCCAGATAGGTCGGTGCCTCCACCAGAATTTTGCCACCCACCTCGGCCAAAACTTTGGCGACCAGGTCCAGCCCCTGCTGCGAGCCCGTCGTGATCAAAATTTGGGATGGATCAACTGGCCAAGGCAGCGTTGCAGCGACCTGCTCACGCAACGGAGCAAAACCCTCACTGGCGGCATATTGCAGCGCCGCGTGACCATCGTTGCGCAATACCTTGGCGCAGGCGGCATCAAATTCCGCCACCGGGAAAGTCTTGGGTGAGGGTAGGCCACCGGCAAAACTGATGATGCCGGGGCGTTCGGTGATTTTCAGGAGTTCACGAATCGCAGACGGGCACATCTTGATGGTGCGCCGCGCCAACTTCCAGGGAGAGGTATTTGATGGGGTCATGGTGTTTGTTCCAATGAAATGGCTTGACCAGCCAGCAGATGCTGCGCGGCAATCAGGTCAAGTGCGGCAAACCCAACCGATTTAAAGACCGTAATGTCCTGCGCTGAAAGGCGCCCGGTGATGGGCGCTGGAGTGGTCAGCAGGTCTGCCAGTTCACCGCGCACATCAGACTCAGTGATCAAGCCTGTGCGCAGGGCTTGCAGCACCTCGCCACCCTTTTGCAAGACCGCTTCCCGGGAATCAACAAAGAGTCTGACTTTGGGCAGGAGTGTGGGCTCGGCTTCGGCCATGTTGGGCGTAAACGCACCGATCAAGCCCAAATGGGTCCCGGGCTTGACCCAGTCACTTTGAATGAATGGCTGGGTGGCTGTGGTCACCGCAACCACCACATCGGCGCTGGCCAGCGTGCCCGGCAGGTCCGTGCTGGCACGCGCGGTGATACCAGCCTGGGCCAGTTGATCGACCACTACCTGGGCTTTGGCCAACTGGCGGCCCCAAATGATGGTTTCAGACAAATTGAACACGCTGTGGTGGGCCAGCACCATCGGTAGCGAGAGCGCGCCCGTTCCCAACACCGCCAACTTTTTGCTGTTCGCTCGGGCCAGCAATTGAGCCCCCAGCGCCGCAGCGGCAGCGGTACGACGCAAGGTCAATTCGGTGCCATCAATGACCGCCACCGGTGATCCGTCGGCACATGAAGTCACGACATACACGGCCGATACAGCGGGCTTGCCCCGGGCATTGTTGGCTGGCCAGATGGAAACGATTTTGGTACCCATCAAACGATGGGGCAGCCAGGCCGGCATGATCAGCACCGAACTGGCATCGTGGTTGGGGTTGAAAAAGCTCCGTGCTGGCGATTCAATCGGTTCCAGCAAGCCAGTGGCCAGCGCTTGAATCAGCGCTGGGTAGGGTAGCCGGCGGGCGACCGCGTCCTTGTCGAAAAATTGCATTGGGTTTGGAGCGGTATTTGGTAGAAGGTGCGGACGATCAGCTTCAGATTCTGATGGTTTCGCGCGGGTGCGTGGTACTGACCCACAGCACCTCTGCGTTTTCGTTGCTGACACTGATAACACGGTGCCCCATGCGACTGTCGATATACCAGGCATCGCCCTGCGCCAGGCGGACCGGCTCATAAAACTCGGTAAACAGCTCGACCTCGCCACTCAATACATAAACAAACTCTTCTCCCGTATGGCGGCTCCACTCATCAAAATCGTCAAATGAGCGCGCCAGAATTTTGGTTTTAAACGGAATCATGTCCTTATTCGACATCGAGTTACACAGCAGGATATGGTCGTAAAAAGGGGTGTGGTGGCTTTGGCCAGTGCCTTGGCGCGTGATGCTGCGCCGCCCAATGCCTGAAATTTTTTCGGCCGGCTCAAACAGTTCGCTGATGTCAATTTTCAAGCCTGCCGCCAATTTGATGAGCGCGTCATAAGTTGGCGACATCAAGCCGTTTTCAATTTTTGACAGGGTCGAGCGGGCCAGACTGGTGGACTGACTGGCTTGCTCCAGCGTCCATCCCAATTGGTTGCGTCGAGCGCGGATGCGCTGCCCCAACAAAGCTTCGCTGCTGATCGGTTCAGAGGGTTCTGCCATGGCAATAGTCCCGAGGAGTGGTCGATAAAAAAGTTAGGTTTGTGGTCAATGACCACCCAGGTAAGCCTGACGAACTTCAGGGTTCGCCATCAATTCTGCCCCAGTCCCTTGCATCCGCACGGCCCCGTTGACCAGCACATAAGCACGTTGCGCCAACGCCAACGCCTGGTTGGCATTTTGTTCAACCAAAAAAATGGTCTTGCCGCTGGCTGCAATGTGTTTGAGCGCTTCAAACACGGCGGCAATCACCTTGGGCGCCAAGCCCAGCGACGGCTCATCGAGCAAGATCATGCGCGGTCGCCCCATCAGTGCGCGCGCAATGGCCAGCATTTGCTGTTCGCCACCAGACATGGTGCCAGCGCGTTGATTGCAACGTTCTTTGAGTCGGGGAAACAGGGCAAACATCGTGGCGCGGTCAGCCTCGACAAACTCGGGTCCAACAGGTATGGTTCCCATCAGCAGGTTCTCATCGACCGTCATGGCCGGGAAAATGTGGCGCCCCTCCGGCACTTGGGACAGACCACGGCGTGCAATCTGGTGCGAGGCCACCTGGGTGATGTCTTCGCCGGCAAAATAGATGCTGCCACTGCGTACGCGTGGTTGCCCGAAGATGCTCATCAGCAAGGTCGATTTACCCGCACCGTTGGCCCCGATCAAGGTCACAATTTCGCCCTCATGGACCTCCAGCGACACGCCCCTGAGGGCTTGAATCGGCCCGTAGTAGGCATCAATGTTGTTCACTTGAAGAATGGGAGTCATGCTGCTGCCTCCACCTTTTGGTTGTCATCGACACCCAGATAGGCCTGGATCACTGCCGGCGAGTTGGCGACCGCTTGAGCCGACCCGGTAGCGATGACTTTGCCATGATCCAACACCACAATGTGATCACTGATACCCATCACCAGCCCCATGTCATGCTCGATCAGCAGCACGGTGGCAGCATGATCTTGCCGTAGTTGCCGAATCAGCACGGCCAGTTCCTGCGTTTCGTGGGGATTCAGACCAGCGGCGGGTTCGTCCAAACAAATCAACCGTGGTTTGGTACACATGGCGCGGGCAATTTCGAGTCGGCGCTGGTGGCCGTAGGGCAAAGTACCCGCCAGACGGTTGATGCAATCGCGCAAACCCACCACATCCAGCCAGCTTATCGCGTTGTCAATCGCCTCTTGTTCAGACTTGCGATAGGCCCCGGTGCGCAAAAATCCAGCGAGCAAGTTGTGGTTTAGGCGCTGGTGCTGGGCCACCAGCAGATTTTCAAGCACCGTCATTTCGCGAAACAAGCGTATGTTTTGAAAAGTACGCGCAACGCCAATTCGGGCAATGCAATGGGAGCCGCCGAACAAGCCCGATGACAGTAGTTTTACCAAGTCTTGCGGCTGTCCATCGACCGTTAATTCCATGCTGCCCGCGCTGGGTGGATAGAAGCCCGTAATACAGTTGAATACTGTTGTTTTACCAGCGCCGTTGGGTCCGATCAACGCAGAAATGGAACCAGCCGCTATGCTGAAGTCCACACCAGACAAAGCTTGAATGCCACCAAACTGCATGCCCAATTGGTTGACCGTGAGAAGGTTTTGGCTGGCGGTCATGGCTTACCTTCAGCGATCGTGAAGACCGGGCGACGGGTGCGAATCAAACCACGTGGACGCCAGATCATCATCAACACCATCAACATGCCAAAGGCCAGAATCCGAAAGTCGGCGAATTCGCGCAGCATCTCGGGCAGCAGGGTCAACACAAAAGCGGCCACGATGACCCCCACAATCGATCCCAGCCCCCCCAGCACCACAATCGCCAAAATCAGCGCTGACTCAAAAAAAGTGAACGATGTCGGGTTGACAAAGCCTTGGTAACTGGCAAAAAACACGCCCGCCAGCCCGCCGGTCATGGCGCCCATCATGAACGCCGAGAGCTTGACCACCACCGGGTTGATGCCCAGCGAGCGGCAGGCAATTTCGTCCTCCCGCAAAGCCTCCCAGGCGCGGCCCATGGGCATGGTTCGCAAACGGTAGATCCAGAAGATCATGAATGCCAGCACCAGCAACAAAACCACATAGAGAAACAAAAACTTCATGTTGCTGTTGTAGTCCCAGCCCATGAATTCGTGAAACGGCGTGCCGCCCAATTTGGCAATGCGGGAAAACTCCAAACCAAAAAATGTTGGCGTTGGTACCGGCAATCCGTTCGGGCCACCCGTCACAGCCAACCAGTTGGTCAGGATCAAACGGATGATTTCACCAAACCCCAAGGTGACAATGGCCAGGTAGTCACCGTGGGTGCGCAGAACCGCAAAGCCGAGCAAACCACCCAACCCGGCGGCCAGCAGCGGTGACAAAACCAGCGCCCCCCAAAAACCCAGACCCCAGTGCTCTGCGCCCAACGCCAGAAAGTAAGCCCCCACCGCATAAAACGCGACAAAACCCAGGTCAAGCAGGCCGGCCAAACCGACCACAATGTTCAGGCCCAACCCCAGTAATACGTAAATCATGGCCAACAGCAAAGATTTCATCACGTAGCTGTTATTAAGAAACATGAATGGCACGGCAAAAGCAACAATGGCTGCGACGGCGCTGATCAGTGCCCACTTTTTCCACTCCTGCGCGGTTTGCACGGTGGCTACCTGGGCTTTTTTGATAGCCGAGCTCTGCAATCGCCTTTTTAACCAGTGGGTATTGAGCGCCATTAAAAACAACAGGCGCCCCAGCGTGACGATGGCCGCCAGCCACACCGGGCGTTGCCAGTTGGCAACGAAGTCAAGCCCGTTTAACTGCAAACCGGTGATCGGCCCAAAAACAATCATGGCCAGAACAAACGTGAACAAGGCATCACGCAGCAGTTCACGCCATTGAGCGTGGGCCTGAGCCTGAACCGGGACGCTTTGCGGGGCTGGTTTGCAC
>JAQTSL010000135.1 GCA_028711355.1 Rhodoferax sp. | reverse complement strand
CTGTCCCCCAATTCGGACAGCCACAAAATGTTGAGGACAGAGCTTGTTCACTTTGTGAAACTGCGGTCTGTCCCCCAATTCGGACAGCCACAAAATGTTGAGGACAGAGCTTGTTCACTTCGTGTAACTGCGGTCTGTCCCCCAATTAACCATAAACTGGGAACCGCGTCGTCAGCGCGTGCACCTTGGCGCGCACGGCCGCAATGTTGGCTTCGTCGCGCGGGTTGTCCAGCACGTCGGCGATCAGGTTGGCGGTCAGGCGGGCTTCTTCGTCCTTGAAGCCACGCGTGGTCATGGCCGGGGTGCCGACACGCACGCCACTGGTGACCATGGGCTTTTCGGGGTCGTTGGGGATGGCGTTCTTGTTGATCGTCATGTGGGCGCTGCCCAGCACGGCCTCGGCTTCCTTGCCAGTGATCTGCTTGGAGCGCAAATCGACCAGCATCACATGGCTTTCGGTGCGACCACTGACGATGCGCAAGCCGCGCGCGGTCAGTGTTTCGGCCACGATACGGGCATTGGTGACCACTTGCTGTTGGTAAAGCTTGAATTCTGGCTGTAGCGCTTCCTTGAAAGCCACCGCCTTGGCGGCAATCACGTGCATCAAAGGGCCGCCTTGCAGGCCGGGGAAGATGGCGCTGTTGATGGCACGTTTATGTTGGGCTTTCATCAGAATGATGCCACCTCGTGGGCCGCGCAGGCTCTTGTGCGTGGTGCTGGTCACAATGTCGGCGTGCGGTACCGGGTTGGGATAGACCCCGGCGGCAATCAGCCCGGCGTAGTGCGCCATATCGACCATAAAGATCGCGCCGACATCTTTGGCCACCTTGGCAAAGCGTTCAAAATTAATAGCCAAAGAGTAAGCGCTGGCACCAGCAATGATCAGTTTCGGTTTGTGCTCGCGGGCCTTGCGTTCCATCGCGTCATAGTCAATCGCCTCATTGGCATCCAGGCCGTAGCTGACCACGTTGAACCACTTGCCGCTCATGTTCAGCGCCATGCCGTGCGTCAGGTGGCCGCCTTCGGCCAGGCTCATGCCCATGATGGTGTCGCCGGGCTTCAAAAACGCCAAAAAGACGGCTTCGTTGGCGGATGCACCGCAGTGCGGTTGCACGTTGGCGGCCTCGGCTCCAAAAATCTGCTTGACGCGGTCGATCGCCAGTTGCTCGGCCACATCGACAAACTCGCAGCCACCGTAATAGCGCTTGCCCGGGTAGCCTTCGGCATATTTATTGGTGAGTTGGGTGCCTTGGGCGGCCATCACGGCGGGCGAGGCGTAGTTTTCGCTGGCAATCAGCTCGATGTGGTCTTGTTGACGCTGGTTTTCAGCCTGGATGGCGGCAAACAGCTCGGGGTCGGTTTGCTCGATGAGGATATTTCGGTTGAACATGGCAGTCCTATAAGACATTGGGCCTGTGCTTCAAGCCCGGTGGTGTGGCTTGAGTCCAGGGCTGCCCAGACGAACGGCAGATCGCGCGGCCCGGTCGGGCTTTGCGGCACGCTCCCCAGTGGTGTTCCCACTTCAGCAGCCCCGGCTTTACAGTAGGGGTGCCTATCGCCAGTCGCGTACGAGCCGGATTTTAGCTGACAGGCTCAGGGGTCGAGCAACAATAAGTCGGACAAAGCAGGGTGTGCGGGCGGGATGCAACGCCGCAGTGCGCCCGCCTGCACGGCCAGACTGTTCAAGTTATTGTTGCTTGACCCCTTAATTCAGGGCCACTGTGGCTTTTGTGTCGCTGGCTACTTGGTCAGGTGCTGGCGGCGCCGCTTCAACCGGCTCACGCGTGGTCAACATGGGTGTTGTCCAGACTGGCACCGATCTGCCCTGCGCTACGCGCTGGAGCCGGCTCTGCTCGGCTATCACCTTGGCGGCGTAGCCACCATCGTCTTCCAGGTTGGCCGCACCCACGTAATACTTCAGGCCGCTTTCGACCGAACCGGCACTGCGGATACAGTCTTGCAGCACTTTGGCACCCACACGCAGATTGGCCAACGGATCAAAAGCGGCAAACTGGCCGCCAAAGCTTTGATATTTGTCGCTGTGCACCTTGGTCATCACCTGCATCAGCCCTTGTGCACCGACATGGCTTTGCTTGAACGGGTTAAAGCCCGACTCAATGGCCATCACCGCCAAGATCAGGGTTGGGTCCAGTTTGACGCGCGTGCCAACATCGTAGGCCTCTGCCACCAATGCGCTCAGCGGTTCGGGTGCGATGCGGTACTTTTTGCTGAGCCACAGCGCCAAACTGGCTTGCTGTTTGGGTAAGTCCTGTGGATTGGCGGCGGTCGCGCGGTCGCTCGCCACTGGGTCGCTGACCAGCCCGGTCAGCTCCAACTGGCGCTCTTGCAGCCAACCAAACAATCTGATTTCGCCCACTTGGCGCAACTCGGGGCGCACAACCAGAGTGATGGCGACAAAAAGAACGGCAATGCCGATCAGTGCGACGCTGTTGTGCGTGAGGTCGAACAGGCCTCTGACAAAGGCATTGCCAGCGCGTCGCAGGCTCAGGGGTAAATTCGTAGATGCTGACATAGCTTCTCCTTCTTGCGCGTGGTCTCGAAACAGCAGCGGGTTTGCCGCCGTTTGAAAAGCTCGCTTGGGTTGTTACGCTTTCAATATCCTGCGCTTTCTTTGGTGGTGATGCAGAAACATGATGTTGCCGGGTTGGCAGCGGTCCTGGGGTATTCCCTGACCTTGTTCAAAGAATGGGCGGATTCTAGGTGGACTTATTATGCACAGTCAACCATATGAAAGCTGTTTGTTATTCCAGAAAAGCTTGAAATTGATCATTTGTTGATCATGTTTGAACCATTTTTCATTTCAAAATATTGCCCCATGACGACTCTTTCCTCTCTGAAATGGCCAATTTTGAGCGATTCATGGCTGCGCCGTCTGAGCTGGCTCGTGGGGGGTGTGGCCATGCTTTGGCTGATTGGCTGGCTGGTGGTGCCGCCTTTGCTGAAATCGCAACTACAGGGGCGTCTGGGCGAGCAGTTGGGCCGTGCGGTCAGCGTTGGGGAAGTGAACTTCAAACCCTGGACGCTTGAGCTGACGCTGCTCGGCGTGGCGCTGGCTCGCAAGATGGATGCGACTGCACGTGGTGCTTGACTAGTGGTGCAAAAAGTGGGCTTGCGCCGGGTAGAACTGTCGCAGCCTCATCTGTTGCTGCGCCGCAACTAAACCGGTGTGCTGAATCTTCAAGTCGTGGCCGGAGACGATTCATCGCCGAAAAATGCTATTAAAAATAAAGCTATTGACGCAAAAGAGACAAGGGCTGATGACCAAAAAGATGCGAACAATTTGAACGCTTCCCAAGCAACGCCAACTTTGCCATATTGACCGACCAGGCCAAGACCAGCCTGGGCCAGGTCGCTAAAGCGCTGCAAGGTCGCCCTGCGCTGAAAATGACCGCGGTTGGCAGCGCCAGTTTGTCGGCCGAGCGCGACGCCTACCAGCGCGCCCAACTGCTAGCGCTGGTGCAAGGCGAACAGCGGCGCACCGCGGGTAGCGCTGGGCCAGGGGGTACCCAGTCGCTGCTGGTCACACCGCAACAGCATTCGGCCCTGCTCAAAGCGGTCTATCGGCGTGCAGACATTCCCAAGCCGCGTAACTTGATTGGCTTGGACAAAGACTTGTCGGTAGCCGAGATGGAAGCCTTGCTGCGGAGCCATCTGGATGCGTCTGAAGCGGCCAGGCAGGCGCTGGCCTTGCAGCGCGGGGTGGCGGTACGACTGCCTGGCCGGACAGAAACTGCCCATGGAGCGTCTGTTTCTGGGCGCTGCAAAAACAGTCACGCCCAATGCCAATTGGCAGCCGCAGGCAGAGCTCAATTTGGCTGCGCAGCAATGTTTGCGCAATAGATTTTTGGTACCGACTGCAAACCCGGCGAAAATAGCGCCCCTGTTCCCGCCGCTGGTCGTCGGGTCTTTATTTTTTTGTGTGCGCACATTCGATGTTTCCTTTTTCTAAAACTCAACCGGCTGCCCCTCTGACTGATGCCCCCGCTGCATCGACTCCTGCGCACGACGCGCATCCGCTGGACGCATTGACGCTCGGTGCTTTTTCGGCGCAGACCTCGGGCGAGCGTATGGCTTGTATCCGCGCTTGGCTGGTCGTTGAGCCGACTGTGGATCAATTGCAACAGGTGTTCAAAGAGCTTAGTGGCAAAGACAAGGGCGCGGCCAAACTGGTGCGCGAGCGGATTGACGAAATCAAGCGTACCAAGCAGCAGGCCTCGATCGCGCAGGACTGGGCCGACAAGGCGCGTGCGTTGTTGGCACTGCCCAAGCTCAACCTGGCCGACGCGCTGGCGTGGCAACGTGACGCGGCCAAGGCCGGTGCGCCGTTGAGCAAAGAGCCGCTGGCCGAGCTAAAAGGGCAACTGATGGAACGCGTGCGCGCCATCGAAGACCTGCAACATCGGGTGCAGGTGCAGCGTGAAGCGGCCGTGCTGGTGGCGCAGCGCATCGAGGTGCTTTCGACCAAGCCCTGGCGTGACGCGCAAGCGGTACAGGTCGGGCTCAGTGCTGATGTGGCCAATTGGCAAGCTGAAGCGGCGGCCTTGGCCGCTGATGCCAACTGGCCCAGTGTCGATCTCAAATTTCCGCCGCTGTTGCAGGCTTCGCAGGCGCAACTGGGTTTGGTATGGGACGCCTTTGCAGCCGCACTGGCGCAGACCATCCAGGCCGCTGATGACGCCAGCGCAGCATTGCCACCGGTGCCAGTGTGGGCCGACGAGCTGCGCGTTGCGCGCGGCATTGCGCTAGAACCGGTGGCCAAACCTGCCAAGGCACCAGTTGACCCTGAAATCAAGGCCGCAGCCAATGCCAATGTGCGCGAAGCGCTCTCTGTTTTGGAGCAAGAAGTAGCCAATGGGCACGGCAAAGCCAGTGCTGGTGCGGCCAACGCCTTGCGCAACGCACTCAAGGAGGGCGGTCGCCTGATTGACGACAAGCTGGAAAACCAGGCGCACGCCGCGCTGGCGGCGGCTGGCGAACTTGAAGGCTGGCAGCGTTGGCGTGCCGACCAACTGCGCGAAGAACTGGTGGCCAAGGCCGAAGACTTGCTCAAGCGCCCCGAGGGGCAGGCGATGGGTGGCCGCAAGATGCAGGAAACGTTGCGCCAGATGCGCGACCAGTGGAAGCAGACCGACCAAGGCGGCATCCCCAACCATGCGTTGTGGAAGCGTTTTGACGACGCTTGCAATGAGGCGCACAAGGTGGTCGAGGCCTGGCTGGATAAGCTCAAGGCAGAGGCTGCTGAGCACCGCGCGCAGCGCCTGGCGCTGATCGACGAAGTCAGAGCCTGGGCCGCCGCCAACCGCAGCGCGCTGGACGACGACTGGAAGGGCTTTAACCGGGTACTGCACCAGTTTGGCGATCGCTGGCGTGCTTGTGGCCACCTTGGCGAAAAAATGTTTGCCGAGCTACAGCCACTGTGGAAGGCGGCCATTGACGAGGCCGCAGCGCCGTTGGAGGCACTGCAAAAAGACAGCCTGGCGGCGCGCCACGAGATGATTGAAGAGGCCAAGGTGTTGGGTGCGCAAGACAGTCTGCGCATTGACGCCGTCAAGGCGCTGCAACAGCGCTGGCAGGCCGAGGCGCACCGGGTACCGGTTGATCGGCGGCAAGAACAAAAACTGTGGGACGCGTTTCGCAAGCCGATCGACGACGCTTTTCAGCGCAAGAGCGCCGAGCGCGAGCGCGCTCAAAGCGCTTTGAGCGCGCTCGACCAAGGGGTACTGAACGCTTCCAAAGCGCTACAAGCGGCCAACGCCTCGGGCGACGCACCGGCCATCCGCAGCGCCATGGCGGCACTCGAGGCTGCGCTGCGCGGTCAGGCGCAAGCCCAGCAAGCAGTTGCAGCCAGTGCCCAGACTTCAGCAGAAAAAGAGCTGGTAGCGCAGGCAGATCAAGCGCAGTCAGCTATTGAAAAAGAAGCGGATCAGGCATCACCCGAGGCCGCCACCGAGGCGCTACAGGACGCTGACGCGGTGCCTGCAGATTCAGCGGTGGCGCTCGCTGACGCGGCGCCCAGTGCGCCGCAGCCAGCCCCCAGCGTAGCCGCGCCATCGCTGCCAACGCGCAAACCGGTGGTGGCAATGCGTGGCGATGACCGGCCGGGTGCCCGCAAAGATGTTGCGGCTGCGCCGCGTGGTGGCAAGTTTGGCGATCGACCGGACGGCGCTCGAAAAACCGGCAGAGATGCGGGCCGGGACGCTGGCCGTGATGCAGGTTTTGGCGCACGACGTGACGAGCGCCCGCCACGTCGCGACGGCCGCGCTGAGTACGCACCGCAGGGTGATCGCCCGTCGGCGCCACGGCTGGGCGACACCGCCTTTCGCGCCCAGCGCGACGCGCTGGAACAGGCGCAGTTTGCGTTGCGCAAGCTGGCCGCGCAGGCGCATGGTGAGGCGCTGACGCAACTGCTGGTGGCCTGGGAAAAGCGCGAACCACAGGCGCTGCCGGTTGTGCAGGATTTTGCTGGCAGGGTCAGTCCGGCTACGCGCGCGGCTTGGCTCAAGGCCGTGTCTGGCGTTGTAGCGGGCGATGCTGGCACCGCACTTTTGCGCTTGGAGATGGCCGCCGAGGTGCCCACCCCGGCTGAACATTTAAGCGCCCGGCGCCTGTTGCAGTTGCAGTTGTTGACGCGCCGCAACGACCCGGCCCCGCGTGAAACCTGGGGTCAGGACAGCGCTACGGTGCTCTCGGGTGCGTTTGATGCCACGCAGGCGCGGCGCCTGCAAAACGTGCTCAAAGTGTTACTTAAACCCTGACAGTTCAACCCGCTGCGGTGCTTGGTCGCGCTGTAGCCGCAGCACCTGTAGCCGGGGCGGCCGCGCGCTGGCGTCCCAATCACTGAGCACCCGGCGCTGGTGCGTGCTGCCGCTGGCGCTGTGCAGCAGATGGTCGGCTGGCTGATGCGTGTGGCCGTGGATCAACGTGGCGGCGCCGGCGTGTTCAAGCCACTCCAGGGCCGCGCTGCGGTCAATATCGGCGTAGGCCGCGCCACTGGCTTTGCGGGCCTGGCTTTGAGCGCGCAGCGCGCGCGCGATGGTCTGGCGCTGTGCCAGCGGTTTGGCCAAAAACGCTTGTTGCCAGTCCGCCGAGCGCACCAGGGTGCGGAACTGCTGGTACTCGGTATCGTCCAGACACAGCGCGTCGCCGTGCGACAGCAGCCAGCGCTGCGCGTCGAACACCAGCATGCAGGGATCAGCCAGCAGCGTCATGCCGCAGGCGCGGGCAAACGCTGAACCCAGCAAAAAATCGCGGTTGCCGTGCATGAAGTACAGCGCCAGTCGCTGCGACGCTTGCGTCAGCGTGTGCTGGCAGCGTGCTTCAAAACTGAGGGCTCCATCCGCGCAAGAATCGGGGGACGTTTCGGTCTGGGCATTTGCGTGCGGCGCCGCCGCGTCGTCGCCGACCCAGACCTCAAACAAGTCCCCCAGGATAAATACTGCGTCGGCCGGGGTACTGGTCAAGTAGTGCTGCCAGGCCAGAAAGGTGTCAGGCTGGCTGGCCTGAAGGTGCAGGTCCGAGATGAAATCGACGCAGCGCCAAGCGGCGGGCGCTTTCACCTCGGGCTTCAGTGGCTGCGCCAGCTTCAGAGTGCGACCGCCTTTTCAATCACCACATCTTCCAGCGGCACGTCGTCGTGGTAGCCCTTGCGACTGGTTTTGACCGCCTTGATCTGGTCCACCACCTCGGCCCCGGCCACCACCTTGCCAAACACCGCGTAGCCCCAGCCCTGCTGGCTAGGGGCAGTGTGGTTCAAAAAGTCGTTGTCAGCCACGTTGATGAAAAACTGTGCGGTGGCCGAATGCGGGTCACCGGTGCGCGCCATCGCCACGGTGTAGTTCAGGTTCTTCAGACCGTTGTTGGCTTCGTTGGTGATCGGCGCGTCACACGGCTTTTGTGCCATGCCGGGTTCCATGCCGCCACCCTGCACCATAAAGCCGGGGATGACGCGATGAAAAATGGTGTTGTTGTAGTGGCCCTTGTTGACGTAACTTAAAAAGTTGGTGACCGAAGCCGGGGCTTTTTCGTGATCGAGTTCAAGGGTGATGACACCGTAGTTGGAAATGTGGAGTTCGACTTGGGGGTTGCTCATGATTTATTTCACCAGGGTTGCAGAGTTAATAAGAATCGGGGTTTTGGGCACATCCGAGCCAAACGGGCCGCCGGGGCCGGTCGGAGTAGCTTTGATTTTGTCAACCACGTCCATGCCCGAGATGACCCGGCCAAACACGGTGTAACCGAACAGGCGGGGCGAATTGGCCAGGTCAGCGCGTGGCGTGTTGGTATAGACCTCCCCCTGAAACTCAAAGCGCGGCACCGGGTCGCCCGGCGGAATGACCACCGGGTCCAGGAAACCATTGGCTTTGACGTTGATAAAAAACTGTGCCGTGGCCGACTGCGGGTCGCTGGTGCGGGCCATAGCCAGGGTTCCGACCGTGTTGCGTAGGCCCTTTTCTAGCGCCTGACGGCCTTCATGCGCCACCGGTGCACGGGTCGGCTTTTGCACATACTTGGCATCAAAACCACCGCCTTGCACCATAAAGTTGCCAATCACCCGGTGAAAAATGGTGCCGTCGTAGTGCTTGTCTTTGACGTATTGCAAAAAGTTTTCGACCGTCTTGGGCGCTTTTTCAGGATACAGCTCGACCACGATGTCGCCCACACTGGTCGCCAGTTTGACTTGGCGAAGCTCTTCCGCCAGCGCCAAGGTTGCTACGCTATAGAGAGCTATACATGCAATGGCAGTGCGTGCCATCCGGGTAAATGATTTGCTGTTCATCCGATCACTCCTTCGTGAATAATTTTCCATTGATTATGCTGACGACTCCAGTATTGGCGCATCGTGCTGCCGCTGCGCTGGCCGGCCGCCACTTCACCAAAGGTTACCACCATGGCTTCGTTGGTATCGACCCAATGCAACAGCGACAGGTCTTTGATGGCCAGTTGGCGCCCCTGCACGGCCGCCACTTGATTGCGCAGCTTCGGGCTGTCCTTGGCCGAGGCGAACATGAGCGTCGCGAG
>JAQTSL010000134.1 GCA_028711355.1 Rhodoferax sp. | reverse complement strand
AATCGAGCCCGGCATGACAACCCCAACTTCGCACCAAAACGAAGGCCGTGATGGCTTTGCGTCGCACGGCCCCATCCTGCTGGCGCTGGCACGCGCCGCCATCGCCAGCGTGCTGGGCCAGCCCACGCACGCGGCTGACAGCGCAGCCTGGCTGCGCGAGCCGGGCGCCACGTTTGTCACACTCACGCAAAACGGTGAACTGCGCGGCTGTATCGGTTCATTGATGGCGCATCGCCCGCTGTTGGACGACGTCAAAGCCAACGCCGTCGCCGCCGCCCTGCACGACCCACGCTTTGCGCCGCTGAAGTTGCAAGAGCTGCCCGCCACCAAGGTCGAGGTCTCGTTGCTGTCGCCATTGCAAGCGCTGCACTTTGACAGCCAGGCCGACGCACTGGCGCAGTTGCGCCCCGGCATTGACGGTATTGTTTTCAGCTTTCAGGGATACCGCAGCACCTTTTTGCCACAGGTCTGGGAGCAGTTGCCAGACCAGCGCGAATTCATGGCACACCTCAAACGCAAGGCTGGCCTGAGCGCCGATTTCTGGGCTGCTGGCGTGCAATTGCAGCGCTACACAGTGGCCAAATACAAAGAAAACAGCACGTCATGACAGCGTTCGCCTTGCCCCCCGAAGCGGCCTATCCGGCACGCTACTGGCATTGGCTGGACGACGGCCGTATGCAGTGCGACCTGTGCCCGCGCGACTGCCGCCTGCACGACGGCCAGCGCGGCGCTTGTTTTGTGCGCCAGCGGCTGGGCCCGCAGATGGTGCTCGCCACCTATGGCCGCTCATCAGGCTTTTGCATCGACCCGATCGAGAAAAAACCGCTCAATCAGTTCTACCCTGGCTCCAGCGTGTTGTCGTTTGGCACCGCCGGCTGCAACCTGGCGTGCAAGTTCTGTCAGAACTGGGACATCAGCAAATCGCGCGACATGGACCGCCTGATGGATGTGGCTACACCCGCCATGATCGCCGACGCGGCCGCAAGCAGC
This sequence comes from Rhodoferax sp., assembly GCA_028711355.1. Lineage (GTDB taxonomy): Bacteria > Pseudomonadota > Gammaproteobacteria > Burkholderiales > Burkholderiaceae_C > Rhodoferax. The sequence continues at coordinate 8,114 of JAQTSL010000134.1, read as the reverse complement.
GGGTGCAAGAGTGTCGCCTTTACCTACAACGACCCGGTGATCTTTGCCGAATACGCGATCGACGTGGCTGACGCTTGCCACGCGCGCGGAATCAAAACGGTGGCGGTCACGGCGGGCTATATGCACGATGCGGCGCGGCGCGACTTCTACGCCAAGATCGACGCGGCCAATGTCGATCTGAAAGCCTTTAGCGACGACTTTTACTGGCAATTGACCGGCTCGCACCTGCAGCCGGTGCTCGACACGCTGGTTTATCTGAAGCACGAAACCGAGGTGTGGTTTGAAATCACCACGCTGCTGATTCCCGGCCACAACGACTCGGATGCCGAAATCACGGCGATGTGCCAGTGGCTCATGACCGAACTGGGGCCCGACGTTCCGCTGCATTTTTCGGCGTTTCACCCCGACCACAAAATGCCCGACGTGCCCGCCACACCACTGATCACGTTGCTGCGCGCGCGCGACATCGCGCTCCAGGCCGGTTTGCACTTTGTCTATACCGGCAACGTGCATCACGCGGCCGGCGACACCACCTTTTGCCCAGCGTGCCAGGGGCCGTTGATCGAACGCGACTGGTACCTGATCAAACGCTACCGGCTCGACGCCAGTGGCCGCTGCCTGGACTGTGGCACAGTGATTGCCGGGCGGTTTGACGCCCAGCCCGGTCACTTTGGCCGCCAGCGCATCCCGGTTGCCATTGGCCGATGACGTTGTGCGGGGTGCGATTCAAAGTGAGGTGGTGCAGGTTGTGCTGGTGCTAGCGGTTTTTGGAATCCGACCCCATAAAACCTGTAATCTGCCCCCAAATCTGCCAGCACCATCGCGGCTGCACCACCTCATTTTGAATTGGATAATCAAGCCCCATCCTGGAACACACAACATGAATTCACCCGTTACCAATCTGCAGCCGACATTCACCCCCCGTCCAGTCCCGGTGGCGCTGCTGGAGGCACTCAAAACCCGTTTTGGAGTGCAGTTTTCCAGCGCACAGGCGGTGCGCGAGCAACACGGTCGAGACGAATCGGCCTTTACCGTGCCGCCACCGCAAGCCGTGGTATTTGCCCAGAGCACGCAAGACGTGAGCGACGTCGTCAAGCTGGCTGCGCAGTACCAGGTGCCGGTGATTGCGTTTGGCGTGGGCTCCTCGCTCGAAGGCCATTTGTTGGCGGTGCAAGGCGGCATCAGCCTTGATGTGAGCCGCATGAACCAGGTGTTGGCGATCGACGCTGACGATTTGACGGTAACGGTGCAGCCGGGCGTGACGCGCACTGCGCTCAACGTTGCGGTCAAGTCCACCGGGCTGTTTTTTCCGATTGACCCGGGTGCCGATGCCTCGCTCGGTGGCATGGCCGCCACCCGTGCCAGCGGCACCAACGCGGTGCGCTACGGCACCATGCGCGAAAACGTATTGGCGCTTGAAGTGGTCACGGCCAGTGGTGAAGTGATCCGCACCGGCACCCGCGCCAAAAAAAGCAGCGCCGGCTACGACCTGACACGCTTGCTGGTGGGCAGCGAGGGCACGCTGGGCATCATCACCGCCGTGACGGTCAAGCTGTATCCGCTGCCCGAGGCGGTGATGGCCGCCACCGTCAGTTTTGACAATTTGTCCGACGCGGTGCAAACCACCATGACCATCATCCAACTGGGCGTGCCGATTGCGCGCTGCGAACTGCTCGATGCCACCACGGTGCGGCTGGTCAATGTGCATTCCAAGCTGACGCTGCCCGAGGCCGCGTTGCTACTGATGGAATTCCACGGTTCACCGGCCGGGGTGCAGGAGCAGGTAGCAACGGTGCAGACCATCGCCGCCGACAACCACGGCCACGCCTTTGCCTGGGCCAGCACGCCAGAGCAGCGCACGCGGCTGTGGACGGCGCGCCACAACGCCTACTTTGCCGGCCTGCAGTCGCGCCCGGGCTGCAAGGCCATCACCACCGACGCCTGCGTGCCGATCTCAAGCCTGGCCGACGCGGTGTTGGCCAGTGTGGATGAAGCGCGGATGAGCGGCATCCCGTACTTCATGGTCGGCCATGTCGGCGACGGCAACTTTCACATGGGCTACCTGATCGACCCGGACCAGCCCGAAGAACGCGAGCGCGCCGAAGCGCTCAATCAGAAGCTGGTGCGCCGCGCGCTGGAGCTGGGCGGCACCTGCACCGGCGAACACGGCGTCGGCCTGCACAAAATGGGCTTTTTGCTGGAAGAAACCGGCGCCGGTGGCGTGGCCATGATGCGCGCCATCAAGCACGCACTGGACCCGCACAACATCCTCAATCCTGGCAAGATATTTGCTATAGACTAAGTAGCTTGCTGCGCTTGTGCAGAAAGCGCTGGAGACCAATTTTTCATATGAAAATTAACGTGAAAAAACAGGTTGTCATACCGGGCCACGACCCGGTATCCAGTGAATTTGGACGCACTGGAATAGCGGCTCGGGGTCCGCAATGACAGCCATCTTTCATATTTCGGGGTGACTTCAAAGCCATGATCGTTAGATCCATGAAAACGGCCGATGGCGATGCTGCCCCGGCCCTGTCTGCCGCTACGCTGGCGCAACTACAGGCCTGGACTGGCAACACCGAGAGCGAAGACGACGTCATCACAGCCGCGCCGATGCGCGGTCAAGCGGCGTTGCTTGACCGCGACGACGCGCCACCCGCGCCTGGCAACGCGTTACCGCCGCTGTGGCACTGGCTGTACTTTTTGCCGCAGCAGCGCCAAAGCGAACTCGGCCCGGACGGACACGCGCGCCGTGGCGGCTTTCTGCCGCCGGTGCCGCTGCCGCGGCGGATGTGGGCGGGCTCGCACCTGAGCTGGGTACCCGACAACCCGTTGCGCGTGGGCGACGCCGTGCAGCGGCGCTCCAGCGTCGGGTCGGTCGCGCACAAACACGGGCGCAGTGGCGACCTGATTTTTGTGCGGGTTGATCACGCGCTGCACAACGCGCAGGGCCTGGCGCTGACCGAATCGCACGACATCGTTTACCGCGCGGCTGCGCAGCCGGGGGACCCCGCGCCGGTGCCACTGCTGGCAGCTACCGATGCTGCCTGGCAGCACGAGGTGGTGCCCGACGCGGTGCTGCTGTTTCGCTATTCGGCGCTCACCTTCAACGGCCACCGCATCCATTACGACCGGGCCTACGTGACCGACGTTGAGGGCTACCCCGGGCTGGTGGTGCACGGCCCGCTGATTGCCACGCAGTTGCTCGACCTGGTGCGCCGCCACGCGTCGCGCGCTTTTGTCACCGGCTTTGACTTCAAGCTGCTGCGCCCGACGTTTGACCTGCATCCGTACCGGCTCCACGGTCAACCCGCAGCCGACGGCCAGTCTGTGCTGGTCTGGGCCAGCGACCAGCAGGGTTTTTTGACGCTGCAAGGGTGCGTAACACTTGGCTGATACGCGCTTTCCGACCAGCCGCTGTTGACCTAACGCAACAGTTGAATAAATGACGTACCAGAACGGATCAACACTAGGGTCTAATCGACCCCTCGCCAAGCGGCGGTGGTCACACTGCACATTCACCTGAGGCCACCATGTTCGAACTCTTCCCCTGGAATTCCCAGCTTGAAACCGGAATTGCCAAAATTGACGCCCAGCACCGCATTCTGGTGGGGCTGGTCAATCGGCTCGCGCGCCAGCGGCTGTAGGGCGACAGCACGGCCAACATTGATGCCGTATTGACCGAGCTGTCGAGCTACGCCAACTACCATTTCCGCGCCGAAGAAGCCTTGTGGCAGCAGGCTTTGGGCGGTGACGTCTGGGTTGGCGAACACCATGAAACTCATCAAGCGTTTCTGACCGAAGTCACCCAGTTGTGCCAAGACAGCGGCAATGCAAGCGCCGCGCTGGACCGATTGCTGACGTTTCTGACCCACTGGCTGGTGGAGCATATTCTGGGCGACGACAAACGCCTGGCGCTGGTTGTGCTGGGTCTGCGTGAGGGGCTTTCGCCGCAGGCAGCTCGCCTGCGCGCACAGCACCAGATGTCTTGTGCCAGTGCGATGCTGGTGCGAATGGTGATGACCATGCATCAGAGCGCCACCATCCAGGCGATGGCGCTGCTGCACGAAAAGCACGCCCACCAGCAAGCCCAAGCAGAACTGCACGTCAGCGAAGACCGTTGGCGTGCCTTGCTCAAAAGCGCTGGGCCGGCCCGCTCGCCGCTGGAGCAAACGCTGCGTGTCATCATTGACCGGTTGCCTACGGGTCTGGTGGCAGCCCACACCTTTGAGCAACATTTCATTTTCGCCAACCCCTGGTTTTGTCGTATGTTGGGCTACACCCTGGACGAGGTGTTGTCGATGTCACCCGCCGACCTCCACCCACCCGAAGCGCTGGCGCTGGTCCAGGCCGACTTTGCACACCTGCAGACTGGTGCGCAACAAGCGTCCATCACCTTGCCGGTGCGGCGCAAGGATGGCAGTATCTTCATTGCCAGCATTGAGCGGGTGCCGATCCAGTTGGGTGATCAGGCCAGCGTGATGGCCATTTTTACCGACATCACAGAACGTCAACGCGCCGAGCAGGCGTTGGAGCTGGAGCGCCTGCGGCTGAAAAACGCCATCGACGCGGCGCAGGCCGCTACCTGGGAATGGGACCTTACCAACGACCAGATCGAGCTACAGGACGACGCAGCAGATTTGCTGGGCTATGCGCCAGACCAGTTGCAGCGCCTGCCCGGCCAAACTTATTTGTCGTGGATCTACCCGCAAGACCTGGCGCTTCAGTCCAGCGCGATGGCGGCGCACCTGCGTGGCCAGACACCGCGATTTAAGGTAGAACTTCGGCTGCGCCACCACGACGGCCACTGGTTGTGGTGCCGCGTTCTGGGCTGTGTCGTGCGGCGTACCAGCGACGGCCAAGCCAGCCGAGTGGCCGGTATTGCGATGGACATCAGCAAACAGAAAACGCACCAGGCACAACTGGACTTTGTCACCCACCACGACGCGCTCACCGGGTTGCCCAATCGGCGCTCGTTGGTCGAGCAACTGGGCCGAGCGATCACACAGGTTGCAGGCCAGCAGCATCTGGCGGTAGCGTATTTTGACCTGGATGGCTTTGCTGCCATCAACCAGTCGCTGGGGGAAGACGTCGGCAACCAGTTGATCCTGGCCATCAGCCAGCGGCTGCAAGCGGCAACGCATGAGCCTCAATTTTTGGCGCACGTCGGTGGTGACGAGTTTGTTTATCTTTTTCCCGACTTGAAGCAGCGCTCAGACTACGGCGTCGTGGTGCAGCATCTACTGGACGTCATCGCTCAGCCGCTACAGCTAACCCAGCGCACGCTAACGGTCACCGCCAGTGTCGGTGTCACGCTGTTTGCGCAACACCAGCCGGTCGATGCCGAACAGTTGCTGCGCCAGGCCGACCAGGCGATGTACGCCGCCAAACAAGCCGGCAAAAACCGCTACATTCAGTTCGACCAGGTGTTTGATGAGCGCACCCGTGAACGGCTGCTGCGGCTGGAGGCGATCCGCTACGCATTGCAAAACGGTCAATTTGTCCTGTTCTTCCAGCCCAAAGTGCACCTGGCAACCGGCCGCGTGACTGGTTTTGAAGCGCTGATCCGCTGGCAACACCCGCAGCGCGGTCTGCTCGCGCCGGCTGAATTTATCCCGCTGATTGCTTCCACACCACTGGCCATTGATGTCGGCGACTGGGTGATCGGGGCCGCGTTGGCACAACTGGCGTGCTGGAATGCGCAGGGTCTGATCACCCGGGTTAGCGTCAACATCGACGCGCAGCAGTTGCTTGACCCGACGTTTGCCGATCGATTGGAACGCCAGTTGGTGGCGCAGCCGGGCGTGCAAACGCACCAGTTACAGGTGGAAATCCTGGAAACCGGAGCGCTGGGCAATATGGCGCTCGTCTCGAGCGTGATCCGGCGGCTGCAAGCGCTAGGAATTGAATCTGCGCTGGACGATTTCGGCACCGGCTATTCTTCACTGACCTACCTCAAGCAACTGGCTGCGCGCACCATCAAGATTGACCAGAGTTTTGTGCTCGGTATGCTCGACGACGTGGAGCACGCGGCCATCGTTAACGGCGTGCTGTCGCTGACGCGCAATTTTGACCGTCGCGCGTTGGCTGAGGGCATCGAAACTGAAGCGCACGGCCGTGCGCTGATCGAATTTGGGTGTGAGTACGGGCAGGGCTACCAAATTGCCCGCCCGATGCCCGCCGCCGAGGTACCCGGCTGGCTGGCGCAGTGGCAGGTGCCGCAGTCATGGGGCAGCAGCAAGCGGGCACCACCGCGCGACATTCCGGTTTTGCTGGCCAAGGTGGAGCACCGCGCCTGGATGCGACAACTGCGCGCGCATCTGGGCGACCCGTCCCAGCCCGCACCGGTCAATGACTCAGCAGAATGCCGTTTTGGCAAATGGATGCTGCGACACAACACGCAGCGACGCTTTCAGCGCAACCCGCTGTTCGGTAGTTTGCGCGACATTCACCGCGACTTGCACCAGCAGACCGAACCCTTGCTGGCGCGTGTACGCGTTGATGCACAGGCCGACGTCAGCACCGACCTGGCGATGCTGGAAGCGCTCAGCCAGACCATGCTGGAGCAACTCAGAACCCTGCGTCTGTCGGCCACCGAGTCGGGCTGGAACAGTGTGGAATCTTAGAACCTTGCGGGACAGACCAAAGCTACACGCAGTGAGCTTTGCTCTGTCCTCAACAGATCGTCGGATGTCCACCTTGCGGGACAGACCAAAGCTACACGCAGTGAGCTTTGCTCTGTCCTCAACAGATCGTCGGATGTCCACCTTGCGGGACAGACCAAAGCTACACGCAGTGAGCTTTGCTCTGTCCTCAACAGATCGTCGGATGTCCACCTTGCGGGACAGACCAAAGCTACACGCAGTGAGCTTTGCCCTGTCCTCAACTGATGAATGAAGTCTGAATCGTTCAACATTCGCGCCTACCTGGCGCAACTACCACTTTTTGCCGACCTGGCCGACTCTGAGCGCGACCAGGCGCAGGCCACATTTGCACGTGCGGTAAGCGCCGAACCAACGTCGCTCCAGGTGCACATGAAGCTGGCCGGCCTGCAGTTGTCACGGCAAGACTTCAAGGCCAGCATCCCGACCTACCAGGCCGCCATCGGGCTGGATGCCAACCACGACAAGGCCTGGCTGGGCATCGCTTTTGCCTACCTGCATACCGGGCAAGACGCGCTGGCGGCGGCGGCCTTTGATGCCGCCATCCGCATCAACCCGGCCAACCGCGACCAACTGGCACCGGTGCTGGACAAGCTTCAAGCTCGTTAGCGAAAAAGTTCGAGCCATTTTCTGTCATCCCGGGCTTGACCCGGGATCCAGTGCGCCTGAAACCCACTGGATTTCGGGTCGTGGCCGGCAATGACGGATTGATCCCCGGCAACGCACAACGGCGTCCCCGCTTGGCGACAATAGCGGCCATGAACTCGCCCGCCGCCCTTTGGTTTCGTCTGGTCCCAGCCTATGCGCTGGGCTATTTTTTGTCGTACGCGCTGCGCAGCGTCAACGCGGTCATTGCCCCCGAGCTGACGCGCGAGCTGAATATGACTGCCGCTGGTCTGGGGCTGCTGACTTCAAGCTATTTTTTGGCGTTTGGCCTGTTCCAGTTGCCGCTGGGGCTGTTGCTGGACCGCTTTGGCCCGCGCCGTGTCGAGGCAGCCTTGCTGCTGGTGGCCGCCGCCGGTTGCGCGCTGTTTGGCCTGGGTGAAAGTACCCAGACGTTGGCAGTTGGGCGCGCGTTGATCGGGCTGGGCGTGTCGGCCTGCCTGATGGCCAGCTTCAAGGCCTTTACCCAGTGGTTCAGCGCTGAACAGTTGCCGTCGCTGACCGCCACCATCATGGTCGCCGGTGGCTTGGGCGCCGTGTCGGCCAGCGTGCCGGTCGAGGCCGCATTGCCGCTGCTGGGCTGGCGCGGGCTGTTCTTTTTGAGCGCCGGGCTGTTGGTGGTGAGCGCCGGGTATCTGATGACGGCGCCCGACAAAAGCGTTGGCACCCAACGCGAAACCCTGGCGCAGCAACTGGCCGCGTTACGGCAAATTTTTACCGACCGGCGCTTCTGGCGCTTTGCCCCGCAAGGCTGCCTGGTGGTGGGCGGCTTTATGGCGATCCAGGGCT
>JAQTSL010000133.1 GCA_028711355.1 Rhodoferax sp. | reverse complement strand
TCACGTCCAGCAGCAGCACGTCGCTGCGGTCGCCCGAAAGCACCTGGCCCTGAATGGCCGCACCTACGGCCACCGCTTCGTCCGGATTCACATCTTTGCGCGGCTCGCGGCCAAACAGTTCCTTGACCTTTTCTTGTACCTTGGGCATACGCGTCATACCACCGACCAGAATCACGTCGTGGATGTCGCCGATGCTGACACTCGCGTCTTTGAGTGCGGTGCGGCACGGCGCGATGGTACGTTCGATCAGCTCTTCGACCAGCGATTCAAGCTTGGAGCGGGTCAGCTTGATGCTCAGGTGCTTGGGGCCGCTGGCGTCGGCCGTAATGTAGGGCAGGTTGATGTCGGTCTGGGCGCTGCTGGAAAGCTCGATCTTGGCTTTTTCAGCGGCTTCTTTCAGGCGCTGCAACGCCAGCACATCTTTGGATAAATCAACACCTTGTTCCTTCTTGAACTCGCCAATGATGAAGTCGATGATGCGCTGGTCAAAGTCTTCACCGCCGAGGAATGTGTCACCGTTGGTGGAGAGCACTTCAAATTGCTTTTCGCCATCAACGTCGGCAATTTCGATGATCGACACGTCAAAGGTGCCACCACCCAGGTCATAGACCACGATCTTGCGGTCGCCTTTTTCGTTCTTGTCCAGGCCAAAGGCCAATGCAGCGGCGGTCGGCTCATTGATGATGCGCTTGACCTCCAGCCCCGCAATGCGGCCGGCGTCTTTGGTGGCCTGGCGCTGCGCGTCGTTGAAGTAGGCCGGCACCGTGATGACCGCTTCGGTGACGGCTTCACCCAGGTAGTCCTCGGCGGTTTTCTTCATTTTGCGCAGCACGTCGGCGCTGATTTGCTGCGGCGCCAGTTTGTCACCGCGCACCGCGATCCAGGCGTCACCGTTGTCGGCGGCCACGATTTTGTAGGGCATCAGGTCGATGTCCTTTTGCACTTCTTTTTCAGTGAACTTGCGCCCGATCAGGCGTTTGACCGCGTACAGCGTGTTGCGCGGGTTGGTCACCGCCTGGCGTTTGGCCGAGGCACCGACCAGCACTTCACCGTCTTCCTGATAAGCGATGATCGACGGCGTGGTACGCGCGCCCTCGGCGTTTTCAATCACCTTGGGGTTGTTGCCCTCCATGATGGCCACGCAACTGTTGGTGGTGCCCAAGTCGATACCAATGATTCTTCCCATGTTGAACTCCTAAATAGTCAGATGTGCGTCACTTGCGGGTGACTTGATTGATTTCAAGCAGCAGATTGCGGCTTATTTGGACGCTGCCACCATCACCAGTGCCGGACGTAGTACGCGCTCAGAGATGAGGTAGCCTTTTTGTAGCACCGTGACGACCGAATTGGCCTCCAGCTCAGACGGCACCACGCTGATCGCCTGGTGCTGGTGCGGGTCAAATTTGTCCCCGGCGGACGGGTTGACGGCGATCACCTTGTTGCGCTCCAGGGCCGCCACCAGTTGGCGCAGGGTGGCCTGGGCGCCTTCGCGAATCTGCTCTGGCGTGCCGTCCTGGATGGCCAGCCCGGCCTCCAGGCTATCGAGCACTGGCAGCAGGCTTTCGGCAAAACCCTCGACCGCAAACTTGCGGCACTTGGCGACGTCGTCCTGGGCGCGGCGGCGGGCATTTTCGGCGTCGGCCTTGGAGCGCAGATACTGATCCGCCAACTCGGCACTTTTGGCCTGCAACTGGGCCAGATCAGCCCGGCAGTTGGCCAGCGTCGTGGCCTCGTAATTGGCCATTACGCTGACCATGTCACCGATATCGGTTGGGGGGCGGGAGTTAGCGGCAGCGCTGGGAGCGTCCGGTGGTGCAAAGGGGGCGTTCGGTTCAGACATGCTTAAAAACGGGTGCGTGGTAAAGATGGCGAAGATATGACGCCGGCAGCGCCATATTCAAGGCATTTGTCGAAAAATAAGCGGCTGCCAGCCGCTGAACACAACGGACCGCCGCACCGGCCCGTGCCAAGATCAGACTTTTTTCTTGGCCTGGGCAGTGACCCACTTGCTGGCAAAGGCCGACAGGTCGCCCATACGTTTGAGCAAATCGGTGCCCAGGTGGGTCACGAGGTAGCCGTGTTGGCCGTGGTCGATCAGACCGGCTGCGCGCAATTCCTTGATGCGGGTGTTGAGCGTATTGGGTGTGATACGACCCACGCTGTCTTGCAGCAAGCGGAAGGTTTGCGGATGTCCATCTTTGAGCGCCCACAGTACACGAATGGCGTAGCGCGATTCGAGCAAGCTCAGCAATTGACCGATGGCAGCACTTTCTTTGGTACTCATGTAAGGGGTCTCCTTGGTTTTTTGGCGATCTGGCCGGAACATGAGCTACAGGTAACCAACTCTCAAATCCGGGCGCGAACGTCGAACTATATATCAAAAAAACTGCCACGCTACATCTTTCGTAGCTTCAAAGCATCACCCGAGCGAGGAATATTGCTGTATATTATGGTCATGTTTGGTTTTAGGGTACTTCGGGTTTCTGCCAAGCTTCGGGGCGGCGGGGGCACTGACACTGATACAGCGCACTGATCATGATTTTCAACTTCGAGCAGGTTCACAACTATTACGAGCGGGCTGTCTTTGAAGCGGTCGCTCGCCTCTCGGGGTCGTATCCTGACTTTGATTCGGGTATGCTTTCTGACGTCGCCTGTATGGCGCTGAACCGGCTGCCGGCGCGTTACGTGCGGCACGACGTTGACATGATGTTTTATCTCTCCGAACCTGAACGCGCTTCAATTGAAGATGCCTTGCACGAGGCGCTGGCCTTTGCCTTTGCCTACGTCGGACAGCGTAACAACCGGCCACCGATAACGGCTTGATGGGTCTTTTCCTTGCGTTCTGTCCCCGGTTAACCCGTTGCAGCGGTCTTCTTTTTATCCCATTGGTACACCGGGTCGGTCTTGGGCACTGCCTGATCTGACGTGCTGGCGTGGACTTCAATCGCGCCAGCGCAGCTACACGGCCGATGTGCTGCGCCGGGTTGATTCGCTGGGCAAGCAGTTTGATCAGCTTCACTACGGCGATTTGGCCTATGCGGCTGAAAGTTTTTCTTTGGTTGCGCTGCGTAGCAGCGATTGGCAACCTGAACTGCCAAGTGTGCTGATTACCGGTGGCGTGCATGGTTACGAAACCAGTGGCGTGCTCGGTGCGCTGCGCTTTCTTGAGACGCAGGCGCAACGCTACAAAGACCGGCTCAATCTTCTGGTGGTTCCCTGCGTCAGCCCGTGGGCGTACCAGCGCGTCCAGCGCTGGAACTTTGACGCGGTGGACCCCAACCGGTCGTTTCGTGCTGGCAGCCCGGCACACGAGTGTGTTGCCTTGATGCAATTGATTGAACCCTGGCGCGGTCAATTTGTGGCGCATATTGACTTGCATGAGACCACCGACACCGACGAATCTGAATTTCGGCCAGCTTTGGCTGCGCGTGACGGCGCGACGTTTGAGCCTTGCAATATTCCCGACGGTTTTTATGTGGTGGACGACGCCGACAATCCGCAGCCTGATTTTCAGCAAGCCATCATTGATGCGGTGCAGCGTGTCACTCATATTGCGGTGGCGGACGAGCATGGCAAAATTCTTGACGCTCCCGCCGTTGCGCAGGGGGTCATTCGCTACGCTGTTCAGGCGCTGGGTCTGTGTACCGGCATAACCGGTGCGCGTTACACCACCACGACCGAGGTGTACCCCGACAGTGCCCGCACCACGCCAGAACAATGCATTGCCGCGCAAGTGGTGGCGCTATGCGCAGCGCTGGAGTTTGTATGAATTTTTCAGAAATTTTCCAGACCCTGAATCAGGCCTCGGCCTTTGATTTGTACCGCTTGCGTGCCGCGATTGACCGGGTGCTGGACGAGCCACACTGGCTACAGGCTATTCAAAGCCGTTTAAGGGTTGGGCAGACGGTGCAATTTTTCGATGAGCGGGCCAACAAGCTCAGACGCTGTCAGGTGTTGGAGATGCGTCGCAAAGAACTGGTCGTCCTCGACATGGACGACGCTGTGCGCTGGGTGTTGTCTTACGCGGCGATCAACCTGGACGGTGCCGATGTGCAGATTCGTGAGCAAAAGCCGCAGGGTCTGGGTCGCAACGAGGTGGCGCTGGGTGACGTAGTGGGTTTTGTCGGCCGTGACCAGCAGCAATGCATCGGCAAGATCATCCGTCTCAACGACAAGACCGTCACTCTGCAATGCCATCAGAGCCAGTGGCGCGTGGCCTACCGTTTTTTGCACCGGGTGGTTGATGTGGGCGGTGTGGTGCACGAGGTGACGGAGCTGGGTGCCACGCGGGTACCGGGTATTCCGGGCTGATGTCCATCACAAGGCAGAATATCCATGGCCACCAACCCCAACCAAAAGCTCGCCGTCCTGATTGACGCCGACAACGCGCAGGCATCCGTCATCCAGGAACTGCTGGCCGAGGTGTCGCGCTACGGCACGGCCACCATCAAGCGCGCCTATGGCGACTGGACCACCACCAACCTGAAAGGCTGGAAGGAGGTGCTGCACACCATGGCCATTCAGCCGATACAGCAGTTTGCCTACACCAGCGGCAAAAACGCCACCGACTCGGCCCTGATCATCGACGCCATGGACGTGCTGCACACCGGCAGCGTGGATGGCTTTTGCCTGGTCAGCAGCGACAGCGACTTCACCCGCCTGGCCACCCGCATCCGCGAGGCCGGGCTGGTGGTCTATGGCTTTGGCGAACGCAAAACGCCCGAGCCTTTTGTGGCGGCGTGCGACAAGTTCATCTACACCGAAATTTTGCGCACCGAGCCCGAAGAAACCAAGCCCGGCAAGGAACCGGTGGCCGAGCTGCCCAAGCTCAAGCCGATGATCCTGAACGCATTGAATGCCATCGCCCGCGAAGACGGCTGGACCACGCTATCGGCCCTGGGCAGCCAGATCAACCGCAGCCACCCGTCATTCGACCCGCGCAACTACGGGGTGGCCAAACTGGGCGAACTGATCCGCCAGCAGGCGGCGTATCTGGAGGTGAAGGAAGTGAAGGCGGGCGAGGGGGATTCGGTGCAGACGCATTTGCATGTGAGACGCAAAGCTGCGAATTCGCCAAAGGCTGGCTAGCCCGGTTTGGCTGTGAAACGCGGGCAGGGCATCGAAGGACTTGACCTGCACCGGTCTTTACGCCGCCAAATGTGCACCGCGCCGCGACAAGTCAGGTTGACCTGCCAGCAGGCCAGATACAGAAATATCCTCATCCAGCGCATCCCAATGCAGCCCCCCATTGCTCAGCTCAACTTGTGCGCGTTGCGCCGGGGTGGCCTGCAGCAGGCGTGGGAACCAAGCCAGCGGTGCGGCGATGGTCCGGCCATCGGCCAGACCAACCCACAGGTTGTCGTCGTCGAAGCGAACCGATTTCGGCGAAAGATTGAATGGCACCTTGGATTCGACTGCATCCGGCGTAAGCCACCTGTTCCAAGTCTGCGGTGCAAGAGTGTTGTCTTGCGCAAGCCAGTTTTCCAGCCAGACTGAGCGCATTTGTGGCCAGGGCAAACCACGCCAGGAACTATCCTCGCTGTCGTCGAGGCAACCAAGCAAGTACGCCCTGCGGGCCGCTTTGTCAGGCAGCGCGTCCCATTCACTGTGTGACCAGTAGGCGGGATAACTGTGGGGCGACAGCGTCGCTCCCCCATTCATTTCTGCGTACTCGGCAGCGCTTCCCATCATCTCGTCATCTGGGGAAACGGGGTTCACGATGCCGCGATGGACAACCCAGAACCGCTTTTGTAATTCGCGCCGGGTCAGGTGAGTTGCCAGCAATGTTTCAATCCAATCCTCTGGATTTAACCCCGTCCTCTCACGAATCGCAGCACCGAAAGTCTGCAACTCCCACTGTCTTGCCACGTAACGCTCAGAGGTCACAAATTCACGAAATGGAGCATAGAAACAATGCACCAATTGGTGTCGGCTTAATCTGCATTTCAGCGTCGGGGCGGCGTAATCCGGCACAACGGACAAACTGATTGGTTCGCGAATTCTCTGAAATATGCCAGCTTTGTCAGCATCTTGTACATCGAAACCCACTGAGCAACCTTCTTCGTCCAAGGTCCAGCCGCAGCGGGCGATTCCCAAGCTGATAGCTTCAAGCCAAGCCAGCAAATCTGGTAGCGGATCCAGCCAATGGCTCATTTGCAGATCCAGCGTCTGTTTTTCCACTGTGACGTGCAATGCTATCCAACCGGCTTCGCATCCGTCAAACCGTACTTGAATTGGTGGAAGGTTCATTTTTGAGTCCGAGGGCGGCGTTTGGACTTGTCAGTAGGCAGCAGGCTGGTGTACCGCTGGTACAGCTCAAATAAAAATGCCACACGCTCGGCGTCGCTTTTGTAGCTCTTTTTGCCGCCACTGGCCTCGTAGGCTTTGTCCACGGCGGCGTCCAGCTTTTGGTGCGCCTTGAGTAACTCGGGCGGCATGGTGAGCGGGTCGTACAGGTCGGCCAGCGTGGCGGGTTGCTCGCCGGTCTGAAATTTGGCGCGCACGTCGAGCACGGTTTGTGCTGCTGTCTCTATAGCTACTTGTGCAATAGGGGCAAGGGCTGGAGGCTGATTTTTCTTAGACGTCTGCGCAAGCTCGGGCCAGGGGAAGTTGTTGTAGACGATAGTGTTTGAGTAACGAAAATCGCTTTTGAGGCGGCCACAGGTGTAGCGCATCCAAGCGTTGTGCATGGCGCTGGACAGGATACCGAAGTGGAAGATAGTTGCAGCGTACACCGCAAGACACAAATTGCTAACTATCAGGTCTGCTTCGCTGAATCCAATTGGTAGGTAGTTACGCCGCTCAGAGGAAACACTTGGGACTGTAAGAAATTGAGTGTCATTGTGAGACACGAACGCAAATTCGGCAGGGGTTAAAGCTAGATCGCGGGTTGCAGGGCGCGAGCTGGACATTCTGAAATTTTTGACTGCTGCCAGCCTTTCTCTCACAACTGGTACATCACGCAATAACGTGGGTGGGCAATTTTTGAGCCACAGGCAGTAACGTTTCCCACCGTTAATAAATTCATCGGCACCAATGAATAGGCGAACGTAAACTTGCATTGCCGGGTAATCTTTTACTAATTTTGTGGCCTCGGCGGGATTCAGAATTAGGTGGCCACCGTCGATTGGCTGATTGCCGAATCGGATATCAGGAACATTGCAAATGGGGTTTGAGCGGCGCGGCAGTACCACATCCGGCCCGTCAATCAGATACGGGTTTATGTTCCTCGCAGCCACTGCATGTGGTTCGCCTTTGATGTCGTCATATTCGTAGATGGTCTTGCCGGGCCGGTCTTCCAGTTCAAAACCAATGATTACGCAATGCACTGCGGCTTTGCCCGAGGCTTCATTGCTCCAGCGAAAGGTTCTGTGCGCAAAGTGAATGTGGACGCCTTGTGCCAACATCCATCCCCAGAGCACGCCCACCTGTTCGCCCTGCGTAATGCTGTTGGTGGACACAAAAGCGCAACGCGTTGGGGCCGGTTCGATTCCGTCCCCGGAACTCTTCATGTAGCTGGCCGCTTTGACGTACCAGGCTGAAACGAAGTCGAGCAAGCCCGAGTTGTCGATGCCCGAAAACACCGCACGCGTGTCTTCGCGCTGCGCATCGTCCATGAATTTCGCGCCCACAAATGGCGGATTCCCCTGCACATAACTACACCGCTGCGCCGGCAGCACCTCATCCCAATCCAGCCGCAACGCGTTGCCATGCACGATGTGCGGCGAGGTTCTCAGCGGTATGCGCGCAAAGTACAGGCCAAACTCTTCGCTCACCTGCAAGTTCATCTGGTGGTCCATCAGCCACATGGCGACCTGCGCAATCTGCGCAGGAAACTCTTCAATCTCGATGCCGTAAAACTGGTCCACATCAATGCCGATCAACTGGTGCACGTCCACACTCATTTGCCCGCTGGTGTGTGAGGCGCGCAGCACGGCCAGTTCCAGTTCGCGCAACTCGCGGTAGCTGATCACCAAGAAGTTGCCACAACCGCAAGCCGGATCAAAAAAAGTGAGGGTGCGCAGCTTCTTGTGGAATTCAAACAGCTTGTTCTTGTTGCTTTTGACCTTTTCAAACTCGGCCCACAGGTCATCCAGAAACAGCGGCTTGATCAGCTTGAGGATGTTTTCCTCAGAGGTGTAGTGCGCGCCCAGGTTGCGGCGAGCTTTCTCGTCCATGATGCTCTGGAACAGGCTGCCGAAAATGGCGGGGCTGATGGCCGACCAGTCCAGCGCGCAGGCATCGAGCAGCGCCTCGCGCATGGCGGCGGTGAAGTCGGCCATGGGCAGCGGTTCGGAAAACAGCTTGCCATTCACATAGGGAAAAGCGGCCACTTGCTCGTCCAGCGCCTGGCTGCGTTTGGGCTCGTCGGTATTGAGCACCTGAAACAGCTGCGCCAGGCGCGAACCCAGGTCAGAGCCATCAGCGGCAGTGCGCTCTTCAACAAAGGTGCGAAACGACTGCGCGGGCTGAAAAATGCCGGTGTCGTCGGCAAACAGGCAAAACAGCAGGCGCACCAGCAGCACCTCAAGCGGGTGGCCGCTGTAGCCGCTGGCCTTGAGGGCATCATGCAGGCGTCCCATGCGCTCGGCGGCCTTGATGTTGACCGGGTTTTGCGGCTGGATGGTCTGCACCTTGTAGCCCGCCACAAAGCCAAACAGCTTGATGTGTTTGTGCAGGTCTTTCAGGGCAAATTCAAAGGTCTCGTTGGTGGTGAGCCGGTGCACGTGAAAACGGGCAAAGTCGCAGACGATGACCAACTGCGGCAAATTCCGCTCGGCGATGCCGGGAAAGTAGGACAGCGCCTGCGTGAGCGCCGCATCCAGATTTTTGCCGCGCGACTTTTGCTCCACCAGCAACATGCCGGGCCAGAACAGATCGACAAACCCGTCGGTTTTGGCCTTGAGGCCGGGCAGCTTTTTGACGGCGTGTTCAAACGTGGCCACGCGCTTGTCGGTGATGCCGAAGATCTCGAAAAAGTCAATCCAGAACGGCTTGCCCTGGCTGTCCTCATTGGCCGCGTCAGCCCAGGTGCGGCTGAAGGTGAGGGCGCGGGATTTGATTTCGTTCCAGGAGAGGGGCATGGGGATTACTTTTGAAGGGCTCG
>JAQTSL010000001.1 GCA_028711355.1 Rhodoferax sp. | reverse complement strand
GCCGCGCTGGTAGGCGCGCATGGCCAGCATCCGTTCCAGCGCACGCTCCACCGGCAGGGTGTCACCGGCGGTCAGCAGATTGGCCAGGTACTTGACCGGAATGCGCAACTGTTTCACATCGGGAATGACACCGTTGGTACCAATCTGTCCCGCATTGGCAGCGGCACTGATGGGCGAGAGCGGTGGCACATACCAGACCATGGGCAGCGTGCGGTATTCGGGGTGCAAGGGCAGCGCCACCTTCCACTGTACGGCCATTTTGTACACCGGGCTGTTGCGCGCGGCATCCATCCACTTGTCGGGGATGCCGTCAATGCGCGCTTGCTCGATCACCTTGGGATCGTTCGGGTTCAAGAAGATGTCCAGTTGCGCGCCGTACAAGTCGCGGTCGCGTTCGACGCTAGCGGCCTCTTGAATGCGGTCGGCGTCGTACAGCAGCACGCCCAGGTAGCGGATGCGCCCGACGCAGGTCTCAGAGCACACGGTGGGCATACCGGCTTCAATGCGCGGGTAGCAGAAGATGCACTTTTCGGCCTTGCCGCTCTTCCAGTTGTAGTAAATCTTTTTGTACGGGCAGCCGCTGATGCACATGCGCCAGCCACGGCATTTGTCCTGGTCAATCAGCACAATGCCGTCTTCTTCGCGCTTGTAGATGCTGCCCGACGGGCACGATGCCACACACGCCGGGTTCAGGCAGTGTTCGCACAGGCGCGGCAAGTACATCATGAAGGTGTTTTCAAACTGGCCGTAGATGTCTTTCTGGATGTCATCAAAGTTTTTGTCTTTGCTGCGCTTGGCGAATTCGCCACCCAGAATTTCTTCCCAGTTCGGGCCCCATTCAATTTTTTCCATGCGTTGCCCGGTGATCAGGCTGCGCGGGCGCGCCGTGGGCACGTTGTTGCCGGCCGGGGCGCTCTGCAGGTGTGCGTAGTCAAAGGTGAAGGGTTCGTAGTAGTCGTCGATTTGCGGCAAGTTGGGGTTGGCGAAGATTTTCATCAACAGCTTCCACTTGGCGCCCTGGCGTGGCTCGATGGCGCCGTTGCTCTTGCGAACCCAGCCACCGTTCCACTTATCCTGGTTTTCCCATTCTTTGGGGTAACCAATGCCGGGCTTGGTTTCGACGTTGTTGAACCAGGCGTATTCCATGCCGGGGCGGCTGGTCCAGACGTTTTTGCAGGTGACCGAGCAAGTGTGGCAACCAATGCACTTGTCCAGGTTGAGCACCATGCCGATTTGTGCGCGAATTTTCATTTCAAATCTCTCTTTCATTCACCAAAACTGTTGAACTCCTTAACCACGAGATATCCCCGATAACGCTTAGCAGCGTGCGTTGGGTGTCTGACGTAGCGAAATAAAGGAGGAGGTTTGAGCTCTGCCCAAACCGGGGGACATTCGCGGAGTCGGATACCCGACGTGCGCTGCGGGTCAGCGCCTGAGGAGCTGGAAATAACGCAGCCAGATTCATGCCGCGCTCCCTTCGTCATCGAGCCAGTCCACCTTGTTCATCTTGCGCAGCACCACAAACTCGTCGCGGTTGGTGCCAATGGTGCCGTAGTAGTTGAAGCCGTAGCTGAACTGCGCGTAGCCGCCAATCATGTGGGTCGGTTTCAGCACGATGCGGGTGACCGAGTTGTGGATGCCGCCACGCCCCCCGGTGATCTCCGAGCCGGGCATGTTGACCAGTTTTTCCTGCGCGTGGTACATCAGGCACATGCCGCCCGGCACGCGCTGGCTGACCACGGCACGCGCTACCAGGGCACCGTTCAGGTTAAACAGCTCAATCCAGTCGTTGTCAACAATGCCCGCTGCTTTGGCGTCGTCTTCACTGATCCAGACAATCGGGCCGCCACGGCTCAGGGTCAACATATGCAGGTTGTCGCTGTAGGTGCTGTGAATGCCCCACTTTTGGTGCGGCGTGATGAAGTTCAGCGCAATCTCTTTGTTGCCATTGGGCTTGCGGTCTTGCATGGCGTGGGTGGTCTTCAAGTCCACCGGTGGGCGGTAGCTGGTAAAGCCTTCACCAAACGCCGTCATCCACGGGTGATCCATATAGAACTGCTGACGCCCGGTCAGGGTGCGCCATGGGATCATTTCGTGCACGTTGGTGTAACCGGCGTTGTACGACACGGTTTCACTCTCGATGCCGCTCCAGGTGGGCGAGCTGATGATCTTGCGCGGCTGCGCCTGGATATCGCGGAAACGGATTTTTTCGTCTTCGCGGTGAATCGCCAGGTGGGTGTGGTCGAGCCCGGTTTGTTTGCCCAAGGCTTCCCAGGCTTTCACCGCCACGTGGCCATTGGTTTCCGGAGCCAACTGCAAAATCACTTCACAGGCATCGATGTCGCTCTCAATCTTGGGCATGCCGCAGGTCACGCCCGCCTCTGTGACCAAGCCATTGAGCTGGCCGAGCTGCGTGACTTCAATCTTGGTGTCCCAACTGATGCCCTTGCCACCGTTGCCCACCTTGTTCATCAGCGGGCCGACAGCCGTGAAACGCTTGTACACGTTGGGATAGTCGCGCTCCACCACAGCAAAGCTGGGCGCGGTTTTGCCTGGAATCAGCTCAATCTCGCCCTTTTTCCACTCTTGCACGCCAAACGGTTGCGCCAGTTCGGCCGGGCTGTCGTGCATGATGGGCGTAAGCACCAGGTCTTTTTCAACTCCCAGGTGGCCGACGCACAGCTCACTGAACTTCTTGGCAAAGCCATTGTAGATTTCCCAGTCGCTGCGCGATTGCCAGGCCGGATCCACCGCAGCGGACAGGGGGTGAATGAACGGATGCATGTCGCTGGTGTTCATGTCGTTCTTTTCGTACCAGGTGGCCGATGGCAGCACGATGTCAGAGTACAGGCAGGTGGTGCTCATGCGAAAGTCCAGCGTGACCACCAGGTCGAGCTTGCCCTCTGGCGCTTGGTCATGCCAGACCACTTCTTTTGGGCGACCCTCTTCAGAACCCAGGTCTTTGCCTTGCACGCCATTTTTGGTGCCCAGCAGGTGCTTCAAAAAGTACTCGTGCCCCTTGCCGCTGGAGCCCAGAATGTTGCTGCGCCAGACGAACAGGTTGCGCGGCCAGTTGTTGGGGTGATCCGGGTCTTCGCAGCTCATGACCTGGCTGCCGTCCTTCAAGCCCTTGACCAGATAGTCTTTGGGCTCCATGTGGGCGGCTTCGGCAGCGCGTACCACCTCAAGCGGGTTGGTTTTGAGCTGCGGTGCGCTGGGCAGCCAGCCCATGCGCTCGGCACGCACGTTGTAGTCAATCATGCTGCCGCCAAACTTGGCTTTGTCGGCTAATGGGGACAAGATTTCATCCACGCCCACGGTCTCATAACGCCACTGGTCGGTGTGGGCATAGAAAAAGCTGGTGCCGTTCATTTGCCGGGGCGGGCGAATCCAGTCCAGCGCAAAGGCCAGCGCCGTCCAGCCGGTTTGCGGGCGCAGCTTTTCCTGGCCCACATAGTGCGCCCAGCCGCCACCACTCTGGCCAATACAACCGCACAGCATCAGCATGTTGATGACACCACGGTAGTTCATGTCGGCATGGAACCAGTGGTTCATGGCCGCACCAATGATGACCATCGACTTGCCGTGTGACTTGTCGGCGTTTTCGGCAAACTGGCGTGCCACGGTGATGAGTTGCTCGCGCGGCGTGCCGGTGATGCGCTCTTGCCATGCGGGGGTGTAAGGCGTGTCGTCGTTGAAGTCAATGGCTGCCATTTCGCCCGGCAGGCCACGCGCTACGCCGTAGTTGGCCACTTGCAGGTCGAACACGGTGGCGACCAGCGCTTCGCGTTGCTCACCTTCTTTGCCCAGCGAGATGCGTTGCACCGGTACGGTACGCACCAGCACGTTGTTGGCGGCATCGCCGGTGGCGTTGTTGGGAAAGTGCTCAGACACAATGCCGCCAAAGTACGGAAAGCCCACTTTGGCCGTTTCGCTGCTGGGCGCATCGCCTTCGAGCACGGTGAGCTTGAGTTTGACCTCTGCGCCATGGCGTGCTTCTTTGGCTTCCAGGTTCCATTGGCCCTGGTCGGCACGGCCATCTGCGCCCCAGCGGAAACCAATCGCACCGTTGGGCAGCACCACTTTGCCGCTCATGTCCAGCGCGACGGTTTTCCACTCGGGGTTGTTGGCGGCACCGAGCTTGCCATTGAAGTCCGAGGCGCGCACGTAGCGGTCTGGCACCATGACCGTTTCGCCATTGGGCAAGACTTTTTCTTTGAGCATGACCAACATGGGCATGTCGGTGTAGCGGCGCACGTAGTTGTCAAAGTAGGCGCTGCGCTGGCCGTGCTCGGGGAAGTAAAAGTCTTTCAGAATCACGTGCCCCATGGCCATGGCCACAGCGGCATCCGTCCCCTGCTTGGGCTTCATCCAGATGTCGGAGAGTTTGGCCACTTCAGAGTAGTCGGGTGTCACGGCCACCGTTTTGGTGCCTTTGTAGCGCACCTCGGTGAAAAAGTGCGCATCCGGCGTGCGCGTTTGCGGCACGTTGGAGCCCCAGGCGATGATGTATGACGAGTTGTACCAGTCGGCCGACTCGGGTACGTCGGTCTGCTCGCCCCAGATTTGCGGGCTGGCCGGGGGCAGGTCGCAGTACCAGTCGTAAAAACTCAGCGGCACGCCGCCAATCAGGCCCAGATAGCGTGCGCCAGCGGCGTAGCTGACCATGGACATGGCCGGAATGGGCGAGAAGCCGATGATGCGATCGGGGCCATATTGCTTGATGGTGAAGACGTTGGCTGCGGCCACCATTTCGTTGACCTCGTCCCAGCTGGAGCGCACAAAGCCGCCCATGCCGCGCTGGGTCTGGTAGCTTTTGCGCTTAGCCTCGTCGAGTGCAATGCTGCCCCAGGCTTCTACTGGCGCTTGGCGCAGGCGCGCCTCGCGCCAGAGCTTGAGCAAACCGCCGCGCACCATCGGGTATTTGACGCGGTTGGCGCTGTACAAATACCAGCTATAGCTGGCACCGCGGGCGCAGCCGCGCGGCTCGTGGTTGGGCATGTCCCAGCGCGTGCGTGGGTAGTCGGTTTGCTGGGTTTCCCAGGTGACGATGCCGCCTTTGACGTAAATCTTCCAGCTGCAAGAGCCGGTGCAGTTCACGCCGTGCGTGCTGCGCACAATTTTGTCGTGCGCCCAGCGGTCGCGGTAGGCATCTTCCCAGGTGCGGTCCTCGCCGGTGGTGATGCCGTGTTCGCCAGAGAAAGATTCCCTGGGTTGCGAGAAATAAGTGAGTCGGTCAAGAAAGTGGCTCATGGGTGTCCTCTTGAAAATTTGTAACAAAACGGGCTCTAGCCCTTATCATTCAACCGCAATAAGCTATTTAAAATGAAGCATCAGAAGAGTTTTTTAGCGTTGAATGACACGCTTGTTTGCATCGTCTGCCTTGTACATTTCTGTGTTGCATGGCGCCGTTGTGGTGTGCCATTACTGTAGGTTTGGCGCGCCTTGGGCGGTATCCCTCTGAAGTACAGTTCAAGCGGGTTTGTCGAACTATCGGGGGGCTTGTGGCGTAGTTCGTAAGAACTATTTCAGTGCTGCTGATTGCGTGTTGACGGCGTTTTTCCCGACTCGGTGCGCGAACAGGAGTCGGTGCAGGCTGCGGGGTTGCCTTAACGTTAATACAATAACAATATGCGCTACGAACATGATCCGAAAAAACTGGCTGAAAACGTCACCAAGCATCTGGTGTGGTTTGAGTTGGCGGAGAGTTTTGATTGGGGAACTGCCCAGATAGAGCAGGATTCCCGTCGAAGCTACAGCGAGACACGGTTTGTTGCGACGGGGCTGATTGCTCAGCGCGTGCATGTGCTGATTTTTTGTTTCCGTGAAACCAAAATCCGTCTGATCAGTCTCAGAAAAGCCAATCCACGAGAGGTAAAACGTTATGCAAGAAACCATTAAAACTCGTTCTGGGCGCATCATCATCATGCCCACACCAGAAGAAGAAGCCCAGATCAACGCCGGCATTGCAGCCGACCCGGATACTTTTGAACTTGACGACGCGTGGTTTGCCCGCGCCAAGCCCGCCAGTGAGTTCTTTTCGCCCGAGGTGTACGCCCAACTGTGCGCCATGCGCCAGCGCGGCCCCAAAGACAAGCCGCTCAAGGTGCCCACCACCATCCGTTTTGACGCGGATGTGCTTGCCGCGCTGAAGGCCAGCGGCAAAGGCTGGCAGACGCGAGTGAATGCGGCCATGCGAGACTGGCTGCGTACGCGCTCAGCGGTATGAACTGCCGTATCGATTGAATCGGCTGAGGACGCTATTGTTTAAGTAGCTTTTAACGCTTATTTCATAATGGCTAAAAGCTTTTTTTATCAATAAAATGGTTCAGCGCGTCGCCACTTCGACGTCAATCCAGCGAACGCCCCTCACCCGCTTCTTCTATGGTTTGTCCGTCGCGGATGTGGTAGATCCGCTTGAAGGTGGGAATGATCTTTTCGTCGTGTGTCACCACAATAATGGCCGCCTGAAACTGCACCGCCATCTGCGTCAGGATGCGCATCACGGCAAAGGCGCGCTCGCTGTCCAGTGGCGCGGTGGGTTCGTCCGCCAGGATGACCGGCGGGCGGTTGGCCAGCGCCCGGGCAATCGACACCCGTTGCTGTTCGCCGCCCGAGAGTTGTGAGGGCTCGGCTTTGGCGCGGTGCTGCACGTCGAGTGCGGTCAACAGTTCCAGCGCGCGGGCGCGTGACTCAGGGTTGGCACGACCGGCCAGCATGGGCAGCAGCGCCACGTTGTCGGTCACATCCAAAAACGGAATCAGGTAGGGCGCCTGAAAAATAAACCCAATTCGGTCACGCCGCAGCGCGCGCAGGTCGGGCACTTTCCAGCCGTTGTCGTAAATCACGTCGCTGCCCAGCGTCATGCGCCCCGACGTGGGCGGGGTGATGGCACCCAGGCATTTGAGCAGTGTGCTCTTGCCCGAACCCGAGGGGCCGACCAGGCCCACCACCTCACCCGGTGCCACCACCATGTTGACATTTTTCAGGGCCTCGACGGCGCTGTCACCCTGGCCATAGACCTTGCGCAGGCCCTCAATGCGGATGCCACCAGCGTCAGTATTGTGTGTGTTCATGGTGATCATCCAATCGCTGCGGCCGGATCGACCTTGAGGGCCACCCGAATCGCCAGTGTGCTGGCCAAGGCGCAAATGAGCAGCGTGGCGACCAGTCCGGTGACGGCATCGCGCGGCATCAGCAACACGTATTTGGGAAAGATCGGCGCCCACACGGTGGCGGCGATTTTGCCTACCATGAAGCCGATCAGCCCCAGACCCAGCGCCTGCTGCAAGATCATGCCGGCAATGGTGCGGTTGCGCGTGCCGATGAGCTTCAAAACGGCAATTTCGCGGATTTTGCCCAGTGTCATGGTGTAGATGATGAAAGCCACAATGGCCGCGCTCACCACCGCCAGAATGGCCAGGAACATGCCGATTTGCCGGGCCGACGTTGCAATCAACTTGGCCACCAATATCTCTTCCATGCCCGCGCGGGTATAGACCTGCACGTGTTTCCAGCGCTTTAGGGCATCGGCCACGTCGTCAGGCTGCCAGCCGGGTTGCAACTGCACCAGCACCGCGTTGACGTTGTGGCTGCTGGTTTGCAGGGCTTGCACTGCATCGAGCAGGCCGGGCACACCGGGGCGGTTGAAAGCCGGATTGGCGGCAGTGCGGGTGCGGTCATTTTGAATGGAGTCGTTGTCTTTTAAAAATTGCGCTTCCTGCGCGTCTTTCAGCGGTACAAACAGCATCGGGTCGCCGCCCGAGGACACCATGCGCTGGGTCAGGCCGACCACGGTGTAGCTGTGGCGGCGCACCCGCACCGCATCGCCCAATTTGAGGCCGGTTTTGATGTCGGCCACCGCTTCATAGTGGTCGCGCGTGAGCTGGCGCCCGGCCGCCAGGTAACCCGGCGCACCGGGCTTCTCCGGCTCCACACCCACCACCATGGTGCGGGCCTCTTCACCGCTGGGGCGCTGCACCTGCATGGTGAGGTAGGTCACGTTGGCCGCTTGCGCCACGCCTGGCATGCCGCGCACGCTGCGCACCACATCGTCCTTGATGCTCGATGCCTCGGCATACGGGCCCTGGGTGTCTTTTTGCACCACCCACAAATCGGCCTGACTGTTGGACAGCAGGGCTTGCGCGTCGTCCACCATGCCACGGTAGATGCCGGCCATTGAAAGCGTCACGCCAATCAACAGCCCGAGCCCGAGCCCGGTCAGGGCGAACTTGCCCCAGCCGTGCAGAATGTCGCGTCCGGCGAGGCTGATCATGGCTTGGCCTCGGGCTTGACCAGTGCATCCACCACCGAAATGCGTGCGCCGCTGCTCAGGGCTTTTTGGCTGTAGATCACCACCTGGTTGGTTTTGTCGAGGCCCTTGAGCACCTGCACCTGACCGTCCAGGCTTTGGGTGCCCAATTGCACCGCCGCAAACTCAGGTTTGCCGGCCTTGATAAGCCAGACCCCGTTTTGGCCTTGTTGATGCTGGATGGCGGCATTGGGCAGCAGCAGCGCGGGTGCGGTGGCGGACAGTCGCAACGTGACTTCGGCCATTTCACCGACCGACAAACCGCTGGGCGGTGCGTCAAACGCCACCTGGGCAATGCGCTCTTCGGTCACGCTGTCGGCCAGCAGCTCGATGCGTGCTACTTGGCCTGGCAACGTGGTTTGTGGGTTGGAGCGCAGCACGATGCTGGCCTTGACACCGGTGGCCAAGCCGTTTGATCGGCCCTGGTCCACCCGCAGCTTGACCCACAGGCTGGCCGGATCTATCAGGCGCAGCACCGGCTGGCCTGCCACCACGGTACTGCCGGCTTCGGCATCTCGTGTGGTCACCACCGCGTCGGCCGGGGCGAACAGGCGCACGTTGTCGCGCTGTTGCGCCAGCGCCGCGCGCTCAGCTTTCAGGCGGGTCAGGTCCTGGCCGGCACCGACCAGGTTGGCTTGCGCCGCCTGCACGGCTGCGTTGGCTGAGGCCTGGGTCTGTAACACGGCATCGAGCGCGCCGGGGCTGATGAAGTTTTGCCGCGCCAGGCCCTGGTTGCGTTGGGTGTTGGTGGCGGCCAGCATGCTGCGCGCCTTGGCGTCCTGCAATTGGGCCTGCGCGGCGGCTTGACCACTGCCGGCGCGCGCCAGCGACGCATCCAGCGCAGCCAGGCGTTGGCCAAAATCCACCGGGTCCATCTCAGCCAGCAGTTGCCCGGCCTTGACGCTGTCACCCACGTCCACCTTGACACTCAGCACACGCCCGGCCACCGTGGGTCCGACCATCCAACTGCGCCGGGCCTCGACCGTGCCAATACCGAAAATGGCCGGGCTCAGGCTGCCCTCCACCGGGCTGGCCGCGGTGACCTTGATGGGTGCTAGTGGGCCGGTGCGCAGCGACACAAAAGCGATGCCACCAATCAGCACCAGCGCGGCTGCGCCAATGGCCAGACGACGAAATACAAGAGATTTGGATGACATGGGGTAACTTTCAAAAATCAAAAAGAAGGGTGGTTGACAAACACACCGCGTGCAAAGATGCCAAACACCTTGGGGGCTTGCTTGGCCATGGCCGACACGTTGGCGGTAATGAGCGACTGCATGACCAGGCCTTGAATTGACCCAATAAAAAGCACGCTAGCGCTCTCCATATCTGCGTCAGGCGCTATAAGTTCCAATTTTTTTGCCTGTACCAGCAAATGCATCAACAGCGTGCGATAGCGCGTCATTTGCAAACGCACCCGGGATTTAAGTTCACTGTCGTCGGGGCGTTGCAGTTCCTGAAATACCAATCGTGGCACGCCAGGGTTGCACACCACAAAGTCCACATGTGCCAGAAAGACAGCTCGCAAAGCCGCCAGCGGCCAAGCGTCGCGAAAGCTTGATGATGTTTGCGCCTGAGCGTCTGATTTTGCTGTGGCCGCTGCGGCCTCAAGCTGCGTCATCAGCGTCACGGTCACCCAGTCCATGGCGGCCAGCCAGATGGCCTCTTTGCTGGCAAAGTGCTTGAACACGGCACCTTGGGTAATGCCTACCTCGCGCGCCAGGTCAGTGGTGGTGATGTCAGCCGGGCTGCACTGCGCGGCCAGTTTGAGCGCCGCTGCGATCAGACCGGCTTGACGGACTTCGGTGGCTTGCTTGGCTGGCAGAATTTGGATATCCATGAATACTAAAGTAATTACACAATTACTTAGTATAGGTGCATATCAATGACAGCGTATGCTGGGGTCCGATTGGGTGCGATTCACAGTGTTTTGTGCCGATAGCAATCCGCTACGCATTTTGAGGCAGCTCGTTTCAAGCGATGGATTTTCTGCTTATGGCTAAACAAAAGGATGCGGCGGCATGACAGTCCGCATAAACCAAAGAAGGTGGCTCGAGCACTTCACAAGCCGCTATGATTTAGCCCAAAGATTCCATGTTTTCGTTACCGGAGGTTTTATGCCCAGCCAACTTGAATACGTACAAGCTCAAGCCATGCAGCTCACGCCTGCGGAACGAAATCAGTTACTTGAGCGGCTCATCACCAGCCTTGACTCTGACCTGGAGGTGGAGGCCGCCTGGGAACAACTGGCAGATCAGCGCGAGGCGGATATTGCGGCAGGGCGGTCACATTGGATTCCTGGTGACGAGGCTATGCGGCAGCTCAGCGCCAGGCTGACACCGTGAAATATTCTTTTCACGACCTGGCGATTGGGGATGTGAGGGCTGCGCAAGATTACTACCTTCAGCAGGCTGGTATTGCAGTTGCATCACGCTTTACCTTTGAACTTGAACGGGTGATCCAACTTCTGTTGGTCAACCCTGGATTTGGTACGCCGATCGCAAAACGACGGCGAAGTTATCCGCTCAAGGGCTTTCCGTTTTCGCTTGTCTATCGTATTGAAGACGAGCATCTCCGAATACTGATCGTTCGCCATCAACGCCAACGACCCGGTTTTGCCACCGGTCGTCATTGATGGCCAATCTTCAATGATCGAGCCTCATCCTTCCAATTGCACCCGATTCGCAATGCTCACGGGTTCTTGATCTCAGACCCTGCGCGCAAATAAAACCACCAGTTCAGCACCAGACACAGGGCGTAAAAGATGGCAAAGCCGTACATGGCGATCTGCGGCGTACCAGCCTTGATCTGCTGGCCAATCACCACCGGGGCAATGAAGGCACCGTAGGCCGCTACGGCCGAGGTCCAGCCCAGCACTGGTCCGGCTTGCTGGCGATCAAAAATCACGCGTACGGTGCGGAAGGTGGAGCCGTTGCCAATGCCGCTGGCGGCAAACAGCAGCACAAACAGCCACATGAAAGGTTGAAAATATTGCTCGGGTGTGGCCGAGCCATAGGCTTGCATCATCATGTAACCCGTGCCCGCCGAGGCCACCACCATGATGGCCGAGATGATTTGCGTGACGATGCTGCCGCCTACCTTGTCGGCAATCCAGCCGCCCACCGGGCGAATCAATGCGCCCACAAACGGGCCGATCCAGGCGTAGGTCAGGGCGGATGGGGCGTTGGGGTTTTTCAGCGTGTGCTGCATCACGCCGGCGGCATCAGGCACGTGGCTGATGCCAAAGATGACCGAAATCGACAGCGGCAGCGCCATCGAGAACCCAATGAACGAGCCGAAGGTGACCAAATACAGCGCGGTCAATGACCAGGTGTGTTTGTTCTTGAAAATCTCAAACTGCTTGGCAATGTTGCCCTTCATTTCACCAAACGCGGCCAGCTTCATGGCCAGCACCATCGCGCCAATGATCAGTGGCAAGGCGACCCACATGTTGAGCAACCCCAGGCCGCTGGGCGCAGGCAGGTACAGGTACAGGCCAACCACCCCAATCACGCAGGTGATGCCCCACAGGTACAAAATCTTGCCCAGTGCAGCGGCCGTGCCGCCGTAGTTGGGCGAGAGCGGCAGCAGGTTGTTCATGCCAACCCAGGCGGCAATCACCATCGGCAGCAGCAGCGCAGCCCAGACAAAGCCGGCGTTTTGAATGAAGGTGGGTGTACCCGCCAGAATCTTGCCCATGATCCAGCCGCTGTCCTTGGCCAGCACCATCGAGCCACCGGCCATGGATCCGAACACGCCCACCGTCATGACCAGTGGAATCAGCACCTGCATGGTGGTCACGCCAAAGTTGCCCAAGCCCGCGTTCAAGCCCAGCGCCGTGCCTTGCAGGCGCTTGGGGAAAAAGCCGCTGATGTTGGACATGGAGCAGGCAAAGTTGCCGCCACCAATGCCGCTCAGAAAGGCGCAGGCCTGAAACACCCACAGTGGCGTGGTTTTGTCTTGCAGCGCAATGCCGGTCCAGATGGCCGGAATCATCAAGAGTGCCGAGGTCAAAAAGATGGTGTTGCGTCCGCCCGAGAGGCGAATGAAGAACGAGGCTGGGATGCGAAAGGTGGCACCCATCAGCCCGGAGATGGCGGTCAGCGTGAACATGTCCGCCGGTTTGAACGGAAAGCCCAGGTTCAACATTTGCACCGTGATGATGCCCCACATCAGCCAGACGGCAAACGCCACCAGCAGGTTGGGGATGGAAATCCACAGATTGCGGTTGGCAATGGACTTGCCTTTGCTGTCCCAGAACACGGTGTCTTCGGGTTGCCAGTCGGCAATGTCGGCTTTGGAATAGGTTGGGGTGGCCATGGGTATTCTCCGGGTTGAGGGTCAGGCTTGAGCAGTGGCAGGGACGGGTTGCTGCATATATTCTTTGGTGCGCACTTCTGTCCAGTACATCCAGATCAGCGACACCCAGACCACGCCGTACATCAGCATGAAGGCGCTGGAGCGGATGCCGGTGAGATCCATCAGGCCGCCAAACATGATCGGCAGCAGGAAACCGCCCATGCCACCGGCCAGACCCACAATGCCGCTGACGGCACCG
This sequence comes from Rhodoferax sp., assembly GCA_028711355.1. Classification (GTDB taxonomy): domain Bacteria; phylum Pseudomonadota; class Gammaproteobacteria; order Burkholderiales; family Burkholderiaceae_C; genus Rhodoferax. The sequence continues at coordinate 27,476 of JAQTSL010000001.1, read as the reverse complement.
ATGTTGTGGTGGTAGTCGTCGCTGATGTACTTGAACACGCTGGCCTTGCCAAAGCCCCAGGCCACGCCCAGCGTGAACATCAAAATGGTGAACAGATAAACATTCAGGCCGATGTGAAACGTTTGCGGGCCGTTCACCGTGGTGATGGTCAAATCGGTTTGCGGGTAGCTCAGCAGGAACAGGCAAATCCAGCTCACCCACAGCACCCACCAGGTCATGGAATGCGCGCCGTATTTGTCAGACAGCCAGCCACCAAAGGCGCGCAGCACACCACCCGGCAACGAGAAGCAGGCGGCCAGCAGGGCGGCGGTGCGAATGTCCAGGCCAAATTCGCCCACGTAGTACTGCACCATCCATAAGCTCAGCGCCACGTAGCCACCAAACACAATGCTGTAGTACTGGCAATATTTGAAAACGGTGGGGTCTTTCAGGGCTTTGAGCTGCGCCATAAAAGGCACTTGTTTGGCCGCGTGGTGCGCCGGATCGCTGTGCGAAAAAAACCAGAACATGATGACCGTGCCGAGCATGATCAGTGCATAGACCTTGGGCACCATGGTCCAGCCAAAGCCCACCACAATGGCCGGCGCCACAAATTTGTTGAGCGCCGCCCCGGCGTTGCCCATGCCAAAAATGCCCATGGCAAAGCCTTGCTGTTTCTTCGGAAACCAGCGCGCCACATACGGCGTGCCGACCGAAAACGAGCCACCAGCCAGCCCGACAAACAGGCCAATCACCAGGTAATGCCAGTAGGCGGTGGCGTAGGTCATGAGCCAGATGGCGGGCACGGTGCAGGCCATCAACACGGCAAACACAATGCGCCCGCCAAACTTGTCCGTCCAGATACCCAGCGGCACGCGAATCAGCGAGCCAGTAAGCACCGGCATGGCCATCAGCAGCCCGGCCTGGGTTGAGTTGAGATCCAACGCTTTTTTGATTGGAATGCCGATCACGGCAAACATCATCCACACCATGAAACACACGGTGAAGGCGAAGGTGCTGGCAATCAGCACCGACAACGCCTGTCCTTTTTTTGTCATGTCACGCACTCCGGTTTTTGGGATGAGTGACTTTAGGTTGGGACTTGTTAAAAAGAAATTGCTCTGTAGAACGAGTGCGCGCCTGCATTGGAACTAGGGCGGCGCTACAGGCCTAGTTCCAAGGAACTATTGCTACGACCCCATCACCCATGCCGCGATAGGGACAATCTCGGTTAAACCGCAAGGGTGCTGGCTTTGCCGACCAACGCCAGATGGGCTCGTTCGGTCACAAGCGCGTTGGTGCGTTTTTCCGACGGACAATCAGAGCGCGAACGCCAAATTTTGGCAATCTGATGCTGTAGTTGACGATCGGTGACGCCACCAGACTGGCGGATCAGACTGGCAAGATCATGACTATCCGTGGCAAACGAGCACAGCGTGAGTCGTCCCTGGGCCGAAAGTCGTGCCCGGTTGCAGATGCCGCAAAAGGGGTTGGACACGCTGCTGATGACGCCGATTTCGCCAAGACGTGGATCATGCTGTCCGTCTGCTCCCGCATAGCCCCACATTTCGGCCGTTGCGCTGGCGTGGTCAGGGGCCAGTGCCACCAGTGGCATGACCTGATGAATGCGGCTGACCACATCGGCGCTGGACAGCACTTCATCGACGCACCATTTGTCACTGGCATCCACGTTGGAGGATTCGATGAGCCGCAAGGTCGTGCCCGTGCCTTGAAAATAACGCGCCATCGGCAGGATTTCCTGCTCATTGACGCCACGTTTGATCACCATGTTGATGGTGAGATTGTCGAATCCGGCATCGTGGGCTACCGTTAGCCCGGCCAAAACCTCAGCGACAGAAACATCCGTGTGATTCAGTCGCCGGACAACCTCCTCATCCAAGCCGTCGAGCTTGACCGTCACTTGCTGTAGGCCGGCTTCTTTGAGCGACTGCGCCCGGTGTGAAAGCAGGGAACCATTGGTGGTCAGCGCGATTTCTACCTGGGCACCATCCGGCGTGCGCAAGGCAGCGAGCTGCGCCACGAGTGTTTCAATATTTCTGCGCACTAGCGGTTCACCACCGGTCAGTCGGATTTTTTTGACACCCTGCGTCACAAACTGCTGCGCAAGGTGCGTGATTTCCTCAAAAGACAACAACGAGGAACGCGGCAAAGGCAGGCCATCGGGTGCCAGAGCGGCCTGAGAGTAACCGTCAATGGGTTTGTGGTTACTGCGGTCGGTGACGCTGATACACAGCACTTGCAGCGGCCTGTCAAAACTGTCGGTGGGGTGATCCGCTAACCTGTCTGCGTCGTCAGAACCTGGCAGCGAGGGTAGGTAGTCACGTTGATCAAGGATGGGAATGGTGCGCACGGTGATTGGCTCGTTGTGTGGTTCAAAGGCTGCTGACAAAAGCCGAGGCATCTGGCCGCAGACGAGGCATTTTTTGTTTGGAGATGGTGCCAATGTTGATAAAACAAACTGCCTCCTCGCCCTCGGTGAGTTGAAACAGGTCGCGGATGCGTCGGCTTTTCATGGCTTGACCACTGGTCAGGCCGCAGCCAAAACCGTGGCCATGGGCACTCAGCAGCAAGTTCTGGATGGCCGCCCCGAATGACACCAGTTGCTCAAGTGCGGGTATGGATGGTTCGCAAAACCCCAGTCTTGCCACGGCCAACAGCAAGCAGGGTGCGCGTTGTGCCTTTTCCCGTGCGGCGTCCATTTGCGCCAGGGTCGCGCCGGGATCACGGTCGATCAAAGCCAACGCAAAGGCTTGGGCCAGTTGGTCGCGTCGATGTGCTGGAATGATGACAAAGCGCCAGGGCATGGCCAAGCCATGGTCGGGTGCCGTTGCCGCTGCTTTGAAAAACAACCCCATCTGTTCAGCGTCGGGGCCGGGTTCCACCAGCCGTTTTGGCGACACGTTCTGTCGTGAACTGATCAAGGTGTCGGCATATTGACCTTCAGTGCGCGGCTCTGGCGCCGTCGGCCATATTTGGCTGCCCCCGGACATTTCTACGGGTTGATAAAAGAACGAATTTTTCATGAATTGCCTTTTAGGAAAGTGCCAGACGTCGCCGTGTTGTGTGCGCTCGCCAGTGCGTCCACCATCTCAGGGGCGATGACAAGGCCGCTCAAACAGACCTGATGTACGGCAGCGGTGAGGTCAGTGCACTTCATGCTTTTAAGAAGATAGCCGCTGGCACCAGCCTCCAGAGCGGCGTGCAGGTCGTCCTGATCCTCGCTGCTAGTGAGCATCAGGATATGCGCTCTGGGTGCCGCTGCCAGCAGTGACGGTATCGCTTGAATCCCGTTCACTCCAGGCATGTTCTGGTCCAGCAGGATCACGTCGGGTTGCAGGTCATGGGTCTGTTGCAGTGCCTGCCCGGCATCTGCAGCGTCACCCACCACGGAAATCTGTGGATCATGCGCCAGCAATGCCGTCAATCCACGGCGATACAAGGCGTGATCATCGACCACCAGAATACGCAGCGCCGTGGTAACCGTAGATGACATGACTTGAAGCAAACGTGATCAACCGACGGATACGGGCCAGCATGTCAAAAAAACAGACCAGCTGCTACGACCAAGTGGCTGGTCCGCATCGATCTACTTGAGAGTCAGTATCCATTCGACGATGGTCTTGGCATCCTCTTTGGTGATTTTCTTGTTTTCAGGCATTTCATTCTCCTTGCCCCAAACTCCGGAGCTGCCTTTCATGACCTTGTTGACAAGTTTATTGGCAATACCATCCTGGCCGACGTATTTTTTGGCAATTTGCTTGAAGCTGGGGCCGTCCTTGACGATATCAACGTGGTGACACTTCTTGCATTTGTTGGCGTCGGCCAATTCCTGGCTGGCCAAGGCGGGGATTGATACGGCGACTGTGGCAACTAAAGTCAATAACAAGTGTTTCATGAGAGGCTCCTTCAAGAGTGAAAAGTGCATAACCTGAGCGCCAGTCTAGTGACAAAATTCACCAAGGCAATGGGTTAGGAATGGGGTGTTGACGCGTCAGCTACCCACAAAGAAGTAGCGTCGAGTGCCATGACCATGGCTGAACTGCGTCATGGCTACGCCTGTAACAAGCGCTTACATCAGAGGCCGGTCTCGGATCAGCTTGGCAGTGGAAAAAAAGACTTCGCGGAAAATAAGAGGTACACCTATTGCCCTGGCGTCAACACACCAAGACAGCAACTGGCAGGTGGCCGGACCCCAAGTCTCAAATCTTGTTGGACACGCACCAGATGGCTGCTTCGACGCGCGAATGTAAGTTGAGCTTCTGCAAAAGATTCTTGACATGCACCTTCACCGTTCCTTCGGTGATGTCCATATCTCGGGCGATCAGCTTGTTGCTCTTGCCATCGGCCAAACCATGCAGAATTTGCATTTCGCGTTCGGTGAGCTCCTTGACACTGCGGTTCTTGGTGGCGCTCTCCTGATGCAAGGCCTTGGCCAATTGGCCGGTCAATTCGGCAGAAATGACGGTCTTGCCGGCCACTGCGTCCTTGATGGACAGCAACAATTCCTCGGGTTCCATGTCTTTGAGCAGATAGCCATTAGCACCGGCGCGGATGGTGGCTACCAGATCGGTGGATTCGTCCGATACGGTCAGGATGACGACCATCGTTTCGGGTCGATGACTTTTGATGGCTTCAAGTGTCTTCAGGCCACCGAGGCCTTTCATGTTCAGGTCCAGCAGTACCAGGTCGGGCTTGTGCTGCAACACCAGCCGAATACCTTCCTCACCACTGGAAGCTTCAGCCACCACGTCCAGGCTTGGCTCCAACGCCAGCAGTTGACGTATGCCTTGACGAAACAAGGGGTGGTTGTCGATGATGACCACTGAACTCGCATTCATAGGGGTTCCTCTAATGGTGTGAGGCGTTGTTCCGATTTGATCTCTTGCTGCACCACTTGTGGGTGAAAGCGCAGTTCAACCTGCGTTCCTGTAGTGGGTCGGGGCGACACCGTGAGGGTGCCGCCCAACATTTCAGCCCGCTCGCGCATGATGCTGAGACCGTAGTGATGGGGTTTTGCTGTTGTCGGGAGATAGCTCACGCCGTCGTCCTCAATCACAACATCGACCGAGTTGGTGTCATCGCGCTTGAGCGTAACCCAGGCGCTGTGTGTCTGGGCGTGGTGTTCAACGTTGGTCAGGGCCTCGCGAATGATCTGCAACACATGGATTTGTTCATTGGCCGACAGATCAATATCTGCCAGCTGGTTGTTGATGTGCAGATCGGCAAGATCGCGTTGTTTGAATTCTTCATGCATGTTCGACAGTGCCTGATTCAGGCCGGTGCCGTCATACTGAATGCGAAAGGTGGTTAGCAACTGACGCAATTGGCGATAAGCGTCGTTTAAGCCGGTATCCAATTCATCCACGACAGCGTGCGCCTGACCGAGTTGCTGGGTGTTGATCAGTCGCGCCAGCCGGGTGACCTGGATTTTCAGGTAGGACAAAGACTGGGCCAGTGAATCATGCAGTTCGCGTGCCATGGCAGTGCGTTCCTGAAAAAGGGCGACTCGTCGCTCTTGCTTCGAAAACTCCACACCCGCCAAAGCCGACCCGATTCGACGGCCAACGGCCTCCAGCAATTCGAGCTGCCAGGGCTCAAGTTGTGTACCAGTTGGTACTTTCAGCAGCATGGTTCCGAGATAGTTGTCAGCGTCCATCAGCGCAACATTCAGCAGTTTTCCATCAGGGCAGGTGGTGCTGGGCCGCAGCCGGGTTTGGGTTGATGCATGACAAGCGGCGCACTCATTTGGTGAGTGGCCGTTCATGCAGAGCCGATCAACATCGTTGACGGCGAGCGGAAAACCGCGCGGCTGATTCGGATTAAAAGCACAAATGACAATACTGGGTAAGTTGATGTCGGTTTCAATCCGCTTGAGAACCTGCTGCAAGCGCTCTGATGACAACGGCCTGACAGAAAGCATACGTCCGGTGTCGTATAGCAAGGACAAGGCGTGATGGCTGCGCTTGAGTTCCTCGGTTTTTTCTGCCACCTGGGTTTCAAGTGTGCCATACAGACTGGAAAGGTTGTCGGCCATTAGATTAAAGGCATCAGACAACACCGAAAATTCACCACCGCCGTCATCCGGCATTCGAACCGAAAAATCTCCTTTCTTGACTTCTGTAGCGAAGCTCAACAGGCCTGACAAGGTGGTATTGAGTTGCTTGTGCAGGATAAAAATGGCGGCAAAGATGGTAACCAACATCAGCAGCAGCATGCCCCCCTGGATAAGTTTGAGGATCACAATTTGCCGCTCCAGCGCGACGTCAAGGAGATATACAAAGGCATCTAGGTCAGCGACGAAATTGCGAATGTTGGCAATGACACGCGGTGGGGTTTCCGGAAGGGCACCCACCTCAAGTACCAACGGGCGCAACTGCTGTGTCCACTCGCCGCTGAGGTGCAAAAACAAATGCATCAGCGTTTCTTCAGTTTTGGCTGTCATCGCGGCAACGATGCTCGGATGTTTCAGGCGCCGGTCAAGCTCAAGCACCGCGTCCCGGACTGCCTGTTCCCTCTCAAGGTTGTGCAGGTTGACGTCGGTCAGCGCCAAACCAATCGCATAAGACTGCATCCGCAATGAGCCGGCCACATTGATGGCATTGGCCTTGCCGCTGGCGTTGTCCGCAAATATTGCCAGATTTACAAATGACACCGTAGCCGCAACGGCCAGGATGGTCATGGCAATTTCCAGCCGACCAAGAACCGTTCGAGGTGAGAAAAATCGGATCATGTTGCTATTTTCTGGCTTAAACAGGGTCTGAAAAGTGGTGCGTTGGGAGTACCTCTTATTTTCTGCAGGTGTTTTTTGACTCCCAGTCAGGTTTCAGGGTGCATCTGGCAGTAAGCACTTGTAACAAGCGAAATACGTAAAACCAACGCTTTACCCACAAATTTCAGGCTACTTCTTTGTAGGTATCTGACGCATTTTCGTGCCCCTGTCGGCCCTTTCCTGACATGAATCTTGTCACTAGACTGCCCTTCAACTTCACAGGCCACAGTGCGGCGGTGATAGCAAAAAAGGACAGAAAGTGAAAATTCTTGTATGCCATGACGGCTCTGAAAATGCCCAGTCTGCGCTGGAGAAATGTATCGCACTTCTTGGGCATCTACAACCGCAGATGATTCTGGTGTCTGTGGTTGCTGACCCGCTCGATGCCAGCAGCCATGATGAACAGGCATTTGAGGGACTGCGCGCTGCGATGGAAGCCGCGCTGACCCAATCTGCCCAATGGGCAGCTGAGCGCGGCTTTGATGTCAGCGTGGTGCTTGCAACCGGCGATCCGCGCAAGATGCTGGTGGCGACCATCGAAGCCAAACAACCCGATCTGGTGGTCATTGCCAGCCGTCCGCCCCAAGGCGGAATCAGGTTTGGCAACGTCGCCGTCAGCGTCAGCGATTACTTGCTTCGCCATTTGGGCGATCTGCCTGTGCTGCTTCTCTCCTGAGCAAAACGTCAGGCATTCAAGGCATTTTTCTCATATTCACGAAAGACAAAAATGACGACTTCTGGCAGAACCGCAGAAAAAACGATGGGCTGGGGCGACTTGCTGGCCTTTGGACGCGCCGAGATTGCCGCTTTGCACAAGACATGGATCGCGTTCTTCATCACGTTCTATGTCTGGTTCAACATGGCTCCGCTGGTGTCAACCATCATGAAGAGCACCGGGTTGACACTGGATCAACTCAAGGTATTGGCAATTTGTAACGTGGCATTGACGGTGCCAACCCGTGTGGTCGTAGGCATGTTGTGCGACCGCCTGGGCCCACGAAAAACGTTTTGTATCGTGATGTGGTCTATGGCGATTCCGTGTTTGTGGTTTGCCATGGCCACTTCGTACACGGAAATGCTGATTGCCAGACTGATCCTGAGTGCCGTTGGGACAGGGTTTGTGGTGGGGATTGCCATGACGTCGTTGTGGTTCAAACCCAGGGACGCGGGCTTTTCACAAGGTGTTGAGGCTGGTCTGGGTAACTGGGGTTCGTCGTTGGCCGCGCTCACCATGCCGATCTTGGCCCTGACGGTATTTGACAGTTGGCGCTGGGCGGTAGCGGTCAGTGGCATGGTGATGTTCCTCTACGGTGTCTATTACTGGTTTGCCATTACCGACGGCCCCAAGGGTTTTGTGCGGCCCATCGCCAGAAAGGCCGCAGCCATCGAAGTGTCCACCTGGGGCGACCTGGTGCTGGCCATTATCTGGACCATTCCGATTTGGGGGGTGCTGTCATTGCTGGTCAGAATGGTGACCAAGAAGGGCTATATCACGACCGATATCTCGTATGTGTTGTACGCGGTGATTGTCATCATGGTGATGCAACAGATTTGGGCACTGATCAAGGTCAACGTGCCGATTCTGAAAAAGGGCGTGCCCGAAGACGACAAATATCGGTTTACCCAAGTGGGCACACTCAATGCATCCTACGTTGTGACGTTCGGCGCGGAACTCGCAGTGATTTCGATGCTGCCGTTCTTCTTTCAGAAAACGTTTGAGTTGACGCCAGTGATGGCTGGCATGTTCGGCTCCATGTTTGCACTGATGAATTTCTTTTCCAGGGCGCTTGGCGGCTACGTGTCGGACCGCACACCAACGCGCAAGCTGGCGCACATGATTTACCTGGCGGGTGTCACTGGCGGCTTTATCTTGATGAGCATGATTGGACCGCAATGGCCGATCGCTGCAGCCGTGCTGGTAACCGTCATCTGTGCCATATTCGTCACCGGTGGCTGCGGCACCACCTACGCCCTGGTGCCCTTCGTCAAGCGCCGTATTACCGGCAATGTGGCGGGCTATGCCGGGGCCTACGGAAACGTTGGGGCCGTCATCTACACCTCGGCCTACGTATCCCTGACCGATAGCCAGTTTTTCCTGATGATTGGCGCGACCGCCGCTGTCACCTTTGTTTTCTGTTTCTTCTTCATGAAGGAACCGGCCGGAGCCTTTGCCAAGGAATACCAACTTTCATCGGTGGATCGGGAAATGATGGCCGGGGCGCATTGACGAGCCCACAGATCACAAATTGCAAATCACTAGTTAAAACCAGAGGATTTCGTATGAATAGTAAACGACAACAACCGGTGTCAATTGGCGCAGCAGCTTCGGCCAGTTACAGCCCTGCCGACATTGCTCAGTGGGATCCGGAAGATGAGGTCTTCTGGGAGGCGCATGGCAAAAAAATTGCCAACCGCAATCTCTGGATTTCAATTCCCAGCCTGTTGCTTGGGTTTGCCATCTGGTTGATGTGGGGCATCATCGCGGTGCAGATGCTCAATCTGGGATTTCCGTTCACGCCGGCGGAATTGTTCACCTTGACGGCTATTTCGGGGTTAATGGGGGCTACCTTTCGCATTCCCGCTTCGTTCTTCATCCGCCTCAGTGGTGGGCGCAATACGATCTTCCTGACCACCGCACTGCTGATGATTCCAGCCATTGGTGCAGGCTTTGCGTTGCAGGACAAGACCACGCCCCTATGGGTGTTTCAGATCTATGCCTTTCTTTCGGGTATTGGTGGTGGCAATTTCGCCTGCTCGATGTCCAACATCAGCGGTTTCTACCCAAAGCGCCTGCAGGGCACGGCACTGGGCCTGAATGCCGGATTGGGTAACTTTGGTGTGACCACCATGCAAATCCTGATCCCGTTGGTGATGACTGTCGGTATTTTTGGGGTCATGGGCGGCGAGCCCATGACGCTGACCAAGGACTCCGGCTGGATTCTGGGCAAGATTTTGGCGGGTACCCTCACTTACATTCAGAACGCCGGCTTTGTCTGGTTGTTGGCACTGATCCCGCTGGCGTTTTTCGGATTTTTTGGGATGAACAACCTGCTACCGTTGTCACCCAACTATGGTGGAACGTTGGCGGGCTTCGCCAAGATACTTTACCTCTGGCTGTTGACGTGTATTGTGGGGGTCGTTGGCCTTTATCTCTATCTGCCGGCTCCTTCAGGCCTGGGGCTACTCAATATGTGGGTGGCACTGCCGCTGATCATGATTGCTATGCTGATCGTGATGAAGGTCGCCGCTTTTGGTGAGATGAAGGCCGGTATCACCAAGCAATTTGCCATCTTCAGCAACAAGCATACCTGGTCGATGTCGGCGTTGTACGTGGTGACTTTCGGTTCGTTCATCGGTTTTTCGATGGCACTGCCGCTGTCCATCACGGTGATCTTCGGTGTGCAGCATGTGCTCGACCCGGCGACCGGTTTGATGGCCCATACCCTGAAGAATCCCAACGCACCTTCGGCTCTGACATACGCCTGGATTGGCCCGTTTATTGGCGCCCTGATTCGCCCTGTGGGTGGCTGGATTTCTGACAAGGTGGGTGGTTCCATCGTGACCCAGATCATCTCGGCAGTCATGGTGGTCGCTTCAGCCGCAGTGGGCTACGTGATGATGCTGGCCTACAAGTCAGCAACGCCGGAAGAGTACTTCCTGATCTTCATGGTGTTGTTCGTGATCCTTTTTACCGCAACCGGCTTGGGTAATGGTTCGACCTTTCGCACGGTTGGGGTGATTTTTGATCGGCAGCAGGCCGGTCCGGTGCTGGGCTGGACCTCGGCGGTGGCAGCCTACGGTGCCTTTATTGCGCCGGTGGTGATCGGTGCCCAGGTCAAGGCCGGCACGCCCGAATATTCCATGTATGGCTTTGCGGTGTTTTACGCCGTTTGCCTGGTGTTGAACTGGTGGTTCTACTTACGCAGCAATGCCTACATCAAGAACCCATGAAGCCCCCCAGTGATTTTTTCATGCCAGCGGTTTTTATGCGCCAGAGCCGTCGGCATCTTTGTCTGGTAACAACCTATGGAGAACTCTACAAATGAATAACAGAACCTTCGCACCCCGGTTCGCAGGTGCCATTTTGATCGGCAGCGGTTTGTTCGCATCACCCTGGGCACTCAGCCAGCAAGCGGCCACACCAGATGGCGCTGGCTCAGCGCCTACAGCTGCGGCGCCTGTAGCGGCGGCGCTACCTGAAGCACCAGCAGTACCTTCGGCTGAGCTGATTCAACAAGGCAAGAACCTGTTTCTCGGCACCCAGCGTTTGAGCGCTGGCGGACCGGCGTGCAACGCCTGCCATAACGTGCTCAACGATGCTGTGCCCGGTGGTGGCACGCTGGCCAAGGATCTTACAAAAACCTTCACCCGTATTGGCGCCGATGGGATTCAGGAAAAGCTGCCGCTTGCAGATGAAGAATCCCCCTTTCCGGTGATGCAGAGAGCGTATCAGGGGCGTCAACTCATCGCCGCGGAAGGCCAGGCACTGGGCGCATTTTTACAGCATGCTGATGCACAGGCAGCCACCCAGAAGGCGAACAACATGGGTACAAATATGTTGCTGGCAGGTTTCGGCGGTGTCGTCTTTTTGCTGGTGCTGTTCTCGATGCTAGGCAGCAAGCGCAAACGCAGATCGGTCAACTCGGAACTCTTTGACCGTCAGATATCGACAACTTAACGCGCCAGCATTCATACAAACGTCAGCTATCAAGTAACTTGAGGAGAAACACATGGGTTGGATTAAAGACATCATTGCACCAGACACTCGCAAATGGGAGGAGTTTTACCGTAATCGCTTCCAGCACGACAAGGTGGTGCGTAGTACCCATGGCGTCAACTGTACCGGGGGATGTTCCTGGCAGATTCACGTCAAGGAAGGCATTGTGGTCTGGGAAACGCAGCAGATTGACTACCCGCTGCTGGAAAATAAACTGCCGCCTTACGAGCCACGTGGTTGTCAGCGGGGGATTTCGTTCTCGTGGTATTTGTACAGCCCGCTGCGCATCAAGTATCCGCTGATCCGTGGGGCCTTGATTGACGCCTACCGCGCCGAAAAAGAGAAGCACGGTGACCCGATGAAGGCCTGGGCCGCATTGCAAGGCGATGCCGTCAAACGCAAGGCCTACCAGACTGCGCGTGGCAAGGGCGGCTTCCGTCGCACCAGTTGGGACGAGGTGAACGAGATCATGGCGGTGGCCAATATTTACACCGCTAAAAAGCATGGTCCGGATCGGGTCTTTGGTTTCTCACCGATTCCCGCGATGTCCATGATCAGCTACGCCGCTGGCGCACGCTTCTTCCAGCTTTTTGGCGGTGTCAATCTGAGTTTTTACGACTGGTACTGCGACCTGCCAACGGCATTCCCGGAAATCTGGGGTGAGCAGACCGACGTTTGCGAAAGCGCGGACTGGTACAACGCCAAGATGATTGCCGACATGGGCGCCTGCCTGAACATGACACGCACGCCAGATTGCCATTTCTTTGCCGAGTCGCGACACAACGGCACCAAGACGGTGGTGTTTTCGCCCGATTTTTCGATGGTCAGCAAGTTTGCCGATCAGTGGGTGCCTCTGCATGCCGGTAGCGACGGTGCCTTCTGGATGGCCGTGACCCACGTCATTCTGAAGGAATTCCATCACGACCAGCAAACGCCTTATTTCATTGATTACACCAAACGTTTTACCGACAGCCCGATGCTGGTGGTATTGAACAAGGAGGGCAATCGCTATCTGCCCGGTCGCCTGTTGCGCGCCAACCAATTGGAGGCGCACAAAGATATCGAGCACGGCGATTGGAAATTTGTCAACGTTGACGCCACCACGGGCAAACTGGTGGTGCCCAAAGGTGCTATCGGCCACAAATACGACAAGGCGGGTGGTCAGTGGAACATGAAATTCGAGGACAGCAACAGCGACACGACGTTTGACCCCTTGCTAACCTTGCTCGATCAAAGTGACGACGTGCTGCAAACCGAGTTCACCGAATTTGGCCTGGACAAAAAAGCCCTGCGCGGTGTGCCGGTCAAGTACATCGACACGGTTGACGGTAAGTTGGCGGTAACCACCGTCTATGACCTGATCATGGCCCAGTACGGCGTTGGCCGCGACCTCGAAGGTGATTACCCCAAAGACTACAGCGACAAGAACGCCGCTTACACCCCGGCCTGGCAGGAAATCTTTACCGGCATTGACATTCAGACGGTACTACAGTTCGCACGTGAATGGGGCAACACCGCCAAGGTCACCGAAGGCAAGTGCATGATCATCATCGGTGCCGGCATCAACCACTGGTATCACGCCAACCTGATGTACCGCGCGGGTGCCATGGCCCTGATGTTGACCGGTTGTATCGGCAAAAACGGTGGTGGCCTCAACCATTACGTGGGTCAGGAGAAACTGGCACCGGTGGACTCCTGGGCGACGATCACGTTGGCCAAGGACTGGGTATCGGGCAACCGGTTGCAGCAGGCGCCGATCTGGCACTACATCAACACCAGCCAGTATCGCTACGACGGTCACTTTGCCAACTACAACACGGTGCCCAAAAACAAGCTCACCGACATGCACCACGCCGACTCGATCTTCATGTCGGTACGCAATGGCTGGATGCCGTTCTTTCCGCAGTTCAAGGAAAACCCGCTGGAACTGGGCAAACAGGCCATTGCCGGCGGTGCCAAGGACGACGATGCCATCAAAAAACATGTGCTCGACCGGCTGATCAGCAAGGATCTGGCGTATTCGGTGAGCGATCCCGAGGCACCGGAAAACCATCCTCGTCTGTGGTACATCTGGCGCGGCAATGCTATTGGCGGCAGCATGAAGGGCATGGAATACTGTCTGCACCACTATCTGGGTACGCACCACAACATCATTGCCAAGGACGGAGCAGAGCACACAAAGGAAGTGAAGTGGCCTGAAATTGCGGCCAGCGGCAAGATGGATTTGGTGGTGGATCTGAACTTCCGTATGGACACGTCGGCGCTGTACTCCGACATTGTTTTGCCGGCTGCGTCCTGGTACGAAAAGGCCGACATGAACAGCACCGACCTGCATACGTTCATCCACCCCTTGTCAGCGGCAATTGCGCCGGTGTGGGAGGCCAAGACCGACTGGGCCATCTTCCGTGAACTGGCCAGGGTCACCAGCGAAGTGGCGAAAAAATATCTGCCGGAAGTGCAAGTTGATGTGACCATGGCACCGCTGGGGCACGACTCGGTCGATGAGATCACCCAGCCAAGGCTGAAGGACTGGTACCACGGTGAATGCGAGGCGATTCCCGGTAAAACCATGCACAAGCTGGGTGTTATCCGGCGCGATTACACCAAAATTTTCGAAAAGTTCATCACCCTGGGTGTGAACGCCAGGAACGCAGGAATGGGCGCGCACGGCAATCACTACATGTGTACCGAAGAGTACGACGAGATGCTTGACTCGAAGCATTTCCCGACCGAAGTGATCGACGGCAAGACATACCCGTCACTCAAAGAAGATGTTTCCGCGTGCAACGCGATCCTGCATTTATCCTCCTTGACCCATGGTGAGTTGGCAGTGCGCGCCTACAAAAACATGGAGAAAAAAACTGGGCTGGAACTGGCTTACCTGGGCGAGGGCAGTAAAGATGTGCGCATCAACTACGCCGACCTGCAAGCGCAGCCGCGGCGCTACAACAACTCGCCCCTGTGGTCAGGATTGATGACGGGGGGGCGTGCCTATTCGGCCTTCACCTACAACATTGAGACGCTGGTGCCGTTTCGCACGCTCACGGGGCGGCAGCATTTTTACCTGGATCACGACATGTACATCGCCTATGGGGAACATTTGCCGACCTACAAGCCTTCACCCAAACCCGAAGCTTATGGCGATCTGCGGGAGACGATGAAGGCCGGCAAGACCCGGGTGCTGAACTGTCTGACACCGCACGGCAAGTGGCATATCCACTCCACCTACGGGGACAACCTGCGCATGATGACCTTGCACCGTGGCTGTGAGCCGTGCTGGCTGTCGGAAAAAGATGCCGCCGAGATGGACATCAAGGACAACGACTGGATCGAGGTGCATAACGACCACGGTGTCTTTGCCACCCGCGCCGTGGTCACCTCACGGGTTCCGCCTGGGGTGTGCATTGTCTATCACTCGACCGATCGGACATTGAATATCCCGAAATCCCAGGTTCGCGGTGGCAAGAAGCGCGGTGGTGGCTTGAACAGCTTTACTCGGGTTCACCTCAAGCCCAACAACCTCGCGGGTGGTTACGGCCAGTTCTCGTACCACTTCAATTACTGGGGACCGATTGCTTGCAACCGGGATACACACGTGACCATCACCAAGATGGACAAGGTCGTATTTTGATTCGCCACTAAGGAAATAAACATGGATATCCGTTCACAAATTTCGATGGTGTTTCACCTGGACAAGTGCCTCGGCTGCCACACCTGCTCGGTTGCCTGTAAAAACATCTGGACCGACCGTAAAGGTGCAGAGTACATGTACTGGAACAATGTAGAGACCAAGCCCGGCACTGGCTTTCCAACCAAGTGGGAAGACCAGAGCATTTACAAGGGGGGCTGGGAAACTGTTGGAGGTGCGCTGCAACTGCGTGGTGCAGGCAAACGCAAGGGGTTGCTCAACATTTTTCACAACCCCAACATGCCGGTTTTGGATGACTACTTTGAACCCTTCACCTACAAGTACCTCGACCTGATTGAGTCACCAGAAGGTGACTGCCAACCCACGGCGCGCTCGGTGTCGCTGATTACCGGCAAACCGATGGACATCAAGATGGGGCCCAACTGGGACGATGACCTGTCTGGTACGCCGGACTTTGCTCGCAAAGATCCCAACCTGGCAAGTCTGACCCCGGCTGAGCAAGAAGCCATGTTCCAACTGGAAAAAATGGCTTTCTTCTACCTGCCGCGAATTTGCAACCACTGTCTGAATCCGGCCTGTGTGGCATCTTGCCCATCGGGTGCAATCTACAAGCGCGGTGAAGACGGCGTTGTGTTGATCAATCAGAAGGTTTGTCGCGCCTGGCGCATGTGTGTCACCGCCTGCCCCTACAAGAAGTCTTACTACAACTGGAATACCGGTAAGTCTGAAAAATGCATTCTGTGCTATCCACGGATTGAATCAGGTCTGGCACCCGCCTGTATGCACTCTTGCGTGGGGCGCATCCGCTATCTTGGCGTGCTTCTCTACGATGCCGAGCGGATTGAACAGGTGGCTTCAAGCCCCGAAGGGAATTTG
Organism: Rhodoferax sp.; assembly: GCA_028711355.1. GTDB lineage: Bacteria > Pseudomonadota > Gammaproteobacteria > Burkholderiales > Burkholderiaceae_C > Rhodoferax. The sequence continues at coordinate 11,465 of JAQTSL010000001.1, read as the reverse complement.
GTCGATCAGCATTTGAGCATGCTGATGGATCCGTTTGATCCCGCAGTGATCGCCGCTGCCAAAGCCAATGGCATTGCTGATTCGACTATTGCTGCCGCACAGAATTCGCCAGTTTACAAATTTGTCAAAGAGTGGGGGCTGGCGTTGCCTTTGCATCCAGAGTTCCGTACCCTGCCTTCGCTGTTTTATGTGCCACCGATGCTGCCCGTCATGGCCAGCGTCAAGCAGGTGAATAACACGGCCCAAAACGCCAAGCTCAATGACATTTCCAAAAAATGGACAGACACCTGGCTGTACGACACGTCTACCACCGATTTCTTCGGCGATATTGACAATGCCCGCTTCCCAATGAAGTACCTGGCCAGTTTATTTAGCGCCGGCAACGTAGAGCAAATGAAGGACCGTATGAAGAAACTCATGTCGATTCGCATTTACCGGCGTTGGAAAACGGTGGGCGATATTACCGAGCAGTCTGCGTTGGCCGCATTGCGCCAAGTTGGATACACCCCTGAAATGGCAGAAGATGTCTATACCTTGACTTCGCTGGCAAAGTTTGATCAGCGTTTTGTGATCCCCGCTGCGCACCGTGAACAAGCCATTGAAATGCTGGAATTTACCGGCGACCGCAAGGGCAACGCGGGCTTTGGCTTCAAGGAAGACACCATGCAGAGAGGCTTGTGAGCACCATGAACTACGCACACTACAACGATCTGGCTGCTTTGTTCGATTTTCCGGGGCCCGATTATCGGCCCCGGGCAAAACGACTGGTGGCGTTACTCACAGAGCAGTACCCGCAAGCGGCGGCTGAAATTCAACTTTTTCTCGACGTTATTCCAAGTTCGGAAAGCGCCTTGCAAGAGCTTTACACACGTACCTTCGAGATCCAGTCGCTGACCACCCTGGGTGTCGGATACATCTTGTTTGGTGACGATTACAAACGAGGTGACCTGTTGGCCAACTTGAACCGGGAACACGGCCTGGTGGGTACCGACTGCCACGGTGAGTTGGCCGATCACTTACCCAATATATTGCGCTTGATCCCCCTGCTCGAAGACGAGGAGCTCAGAGAAGAGCTTGTGGCTGAGTTGTTGCTGCCCGCCGTGGCCATGATGATCCAAGAGTTTGATCCGGAGCGGGTGTTCAAGAAAGACGAAAACTATCAAAAACACTACAAGACGCTGATCGAAGCGCCGGTTACCGACAAGACCATTTTTTGCCGCCCCTTCAAGGCGCTGCTTGAGGTGCTGAGCACTGACTTCAAGACGGCTTCTGAAGGAGGCATCTTGTTGGACATCATTACCAAACACCATGGCTCTGACTTTCTGGGAATGATTGTGAAAGAGATGGAAATTGAATCAACCGCCAACGCCAACAACAGTGGTGCTGACCACTGAACCAATGAAAGAAACAAATCATGAAAGCACTTAACAATTTCCTGACGATCGGCTTGCCTTACATGGCCATTCTGATTTGCGTGGTGGGCTGTATTTACCGCTACCGATCGATGGGTTTCAAGTTTTCCTCGTTGTCCACGCAATTTCTTGACAGTGAAAAATTGTTCTTTGGCAGCATGCTGTTCCACTGGAGCGTGCTGGTGGTGTTTCTAGGGCATCTGGTGGCATTTTTGTTTCCGGATGTGATCATCAGCCTCAGCAGCAATCCGACGAATCTGGTTATCTTTGAGTTAGCCGGGTTTACTTTTGGCTTGGGTGCAGTGTTGGGCTTGGTCTGGTTATTCTTGCGTCGCATCAGCAATGATCGGGTACAAATGGTGACCAATCAAATGGACATCGTGATCGAATTATTGATCATTGTCCAGTGTGTTTTGGGTGTCTTCATTGCCTTCAATTACCGCTGGGGTTCGGTCTGGTTTGCCAGTGATCTGTCACCCTACCTGTGGTCAATTCTGGCGCTCAATCCGCAAACTGCAGCGGTTACAGCCTTGCCCGCGGCTGTGCTGATTCACGTGGTGGTGGCATTTGTCATTCTTGGGCTGATTCCGTTCTCGCGATTGGTGCATTTTTTGGTGGCACCGTTCAGCTACATCTCTCGCCCCTACCAGCAGGTTATCTGGAACTGGAATCGCAAGCTGATCCGCGATCCCAATACCGCATGGTCTGACGCACGGCCAAAAAATAACTGAAAGGGTGCATACCATGGAATTTGTTCTCAAACGAATGGACCCTGTCAAGCGTCAACCAGAACGTGGTTCACTGGAGGAAGGTGGCATGTCGCCGATGGACCCGCCAGATGCCTACGAGCCACCGAACATGGAACCGGTAGCTGTAGAAGATATGCATCCCCATTTGCAACAGATGGTGGCCGAACACCAACCGTTTTTGCTAGAAGTAGAGCGCTTCGAAAACACCATTTTGGCGATTCGAAAAAGTGGTTACACCAAAGAGGCGGACGGGCAGCTTAAACATTTTCTTAACTTTATGGATGAGGAGTTTATTGCCCATAACCGGCGTGAAGAAGCCACGTTGTTTCCTTTACTGAAAAACCGTTTGCTTGCCACGACAGAGCATGGCAGCGGCAAGACCCCGATAACGCCGGTGGACCTGATGCAGGACGAGCACCTCAAAGCTGTGCAGCTTGCGGCAGTAATCCTGAATTTTCTGGGTCTGGCGTTTCGCATACCTGATGAAAAAATTCGTCTGATTGTGTTGGATGCAGCGTTGGAGCAGGGGCAATTTCTGGTGGAGCTACTGCGTCTGCATATGTTCCGCGAGGACAACCTGATTTTCCCGCTGGCCCATCAATTGATTACAGCGATTGAGTTTGAACAGATGTAATCAGATGCTTGAGCCTGAATTGATGATGACTTGAATATTTTGAACACCCTGCATTTGACGGCCTTGGGTCGCATGTGTTGTTTGGTAAAACCCGCTGCGCCAGAGCAGTATTTTGAAACCTGAAAGGAAGATGACGATGAAACTGAAATTCAAACTGCTGGCCATTCTGGTCGGTGCCGCTGTTGCCCTGCCATCGCTGGCGGAGGTCACTTATCGCAAAGATATTGCGCCTTTTGTAAAAAAGCGTTGCATCGAATGCCATTTTCCTGAGAATGGTTCAGTCACACTGCAAGAATACGATCTGGATATTGAAAAGTACTCCAAAAAGGACAAAGTCGGCCCGCGTCTAGACAGTTATGAGAACTTGACGGCTTTGATTGCCTTCCCTGATCCGGGTGCTTTGATGCGGCGTTTGGATGATGGCAGCGGCAAGGCCGACAAAAAACCAGGAAACATGTATGAAAAACTGGGAGATACCGATGCCGAGCGAGCCGCCAATTTGAAAATGTTCAAGGCATGGCTGGGCGAGGGGGGCTGGAACTTCAATCGCTGGGAAGAAAAAAATGGCGTCCCGGCCATCACCAAGGAACAGTTGAACAAGCTGAAACTTGCTTATTGAACCTGAGTGTTGTCCTGAAAGACAAAGTTGCATGAAAGTTGCGACTTTGTTTTCTCTGAATCAGCGACGATTGCTGCTTTTTGATCACCTTCCGTCTGAACTAAACCAGTAATTTTTCGTCACAAAAAAGTTGACGCCATGATGATTTCAAACTTTGATGATCTGCTGGCCACAGCCCGCCAACAGCCCAGCGCCCAGCGTCTGTTGCTGGTGTTTGCCACAGCTGCGTTGCCCGATAACCCGACACCGCAACAGCGCCACGGTTTTGAGCAAGGCGCTGGTGGCGCCTTGTTACCTGCGATGTGTGTAGAGAAAACGCCAGATGAGATCATCGACTTTGAGAGTCTCAAGCATGAGGCGGCCCAATTCACCACGCCATGGCAGGTCGTTTTTGTCAGTAGTATGTCTGGCTCTGTGACCGATGCACCCAGCAGCGCAGAGGCTGAACCGGCTTTGCAGCATATGGTGGATGCCATCAAATCGGGTGTGTTTGCCAACATGGTGGCTTTCAATGTGGAAGGCAACGCCATCGTGGTTGAATGACATCGCCATGGATGCTGCTTTCTTTGATGTACCGCTATGCTTGGCTGGTACGCCCTTGTTCAGTGGGCTATCAATCAACGAACTGATGCGCATCGCGGCAAGTTGCCAACTTTGTCACTACGCCCTGGAAAGTTATATTTTTGAGGTAGGTGACCCATGCGACAGTCTCTACATTGTGGTGAGTGGGCAGGTCAAGTTGTTTCTGGTGTCGTCCACTGGACAAGAAAAAGTGATCGAAATCATCAGTGCCGGGCAGAGTTTTGCCGAGGCACTGGTGTTTTTGGATAAGCCGTGCATTTTGAATGCACAGACGCTTTGCGAAACCGTCTTGGTACGAGTCAGTAAAAAAGGTGTATTTGAAGAAATTGATCGTGATTCCCATTTTGCCAAGCATATGCTGGCAGGCGTTTCAAGGAATCTGCATGGGCTCATTCAGGATGTTGAAGGCTATACCTTGCGTAACGGTATGCAGCGTCTGATTGGCTATTTGTTACGCGAACTTGATCCCAATTCACGTGAAGAGCAAAACACAATCACGCTGACTTTGCCAGCCAGTAAGGCAACTGTGGCCTCGCGTCTATCGTTAACCCCCGAGTATTTTTCACGCATATTGCATGAGCTTGTGCAGCATAAGCTCATCAAAATCAACCGTAGGGAAATCTCGATTTTGAGTGTCGGCAGGCTGATCAAGTACGGCTCACCCTAGCGTGAAATGCGTCGTGAGAACTTTTGTCATTCACATCAATCTGTTTTGTGCTGATTGAAGGCTGCTGAAATATTTGGTGTTTATCTATGCCATGGGACGTGAGATCAGTTAAAGATTCATTTATAATGAATCTTTAAATTCTGATAGGAACTTCCCTATGACATCCTGCTCAACCGGTCACGTCACACCTGAGGCCATTTACCCTTTTGACGCACGCGGTGTGGCCAAGCGCTTTCGCCACGCGGCCATCTTTGGCGCACTGGATGCGCTGCAAGCTGGCGAGACCATGCGCTTTTGCAATGACCATGATCCGCTGCCGCTGTTGCACCAACTTAGTGATCGCTACGGCACAGCGGTGTCGATCTCTTACGTGCAACGCGAACCCGGTGCCATCGTGATCGACTTTGCCCGCCATTAACGGTACAGGCCTATTTTTTTACCCACCCGTTTCAGGAGTTCTACACGATGAACCACGTCAAAGCCAGCGGCTTTACCAAACAGATGGCCCGCAATATGTTTTATGGCGGGTCGGTCTTTTTTATCTTTGTTTTTGCGGCGCTGATTTTTGACAGCGAACGCAAAATCCCGGTGCGCTCCAATGCCTCTGCCATCACCCCGGCGGTAGAAAAAGGCAAGCGTCTGTGGGAAACCCGCAACTGCATTGGCTGCCACACCCTGCTGGGTGAAGGCGCCTACTTTGCGCCCGAGCTGGGCAATGTCTATAAGCGCCGTGGCCCGGACTTCATCAAGGCCTGGATTGCCTCGCAACCGACCCATATCCCGGGTCGTCGCCAAATGCCGCAGTTCAACTTTACCGAGTCGCAGCTAGATGACCTGGTGGAATTTTTGCGTTGGACCAACAACGTCAACACCGAGAACTGGCCACCGAACATCGAAGGCTGATCAGAGTAACCCGCCTGAACCGACAAGGAAAATCAACATGCAAGCATTCACACTCAAATACACCTCGCAGGGGGTGGCAAAGTATTACTTCATTGCCGCCCTGGCGCTTTTTACCGCCCAAATCTTGTTTGGCATCACCCTCGGCCTGCAGTACGTGATTGGCGACCTGGCCTTTCCGTACATTCCCTTCAACCAGGCGCGCATGGTGCACACCAATTTGCTGATTGTCTGGTTGCTGTTTGGCTTCATGGGCGCGGCCTATTACCTGGTGCCCGAAGAGTCCGAGACCGAGCTTTACAGCCCCAAGCTGGCGCTGGTGCTGTTCTGGGTGTTTCTGACCGCCGGTGCGCTGACCATCGTCGGTTATCTGGCGGTGCCCTATGCCAAGCTGGCCGAACTCACCGGCAACGAACTGCTGGCGACCATGGGGCGCGAATTTTTGGAGCAACCCCTGCTCACCAAACTGGGCATTGTGGTGGTGGCGTTGGGCTTTTTGTTCAATATCAGCATGACCGTACTCAAAGGCCGCAAGACCAGCATCTCGCTGGTGCTGCTGATGGGGCTGTGGGGGCTGGCGCTGATGTTCCTGTTCAGCTTTGTCAACCCGGCCAACCTGGTGCGCGACAAGATGTACTGGTGGTTTGTGGTGCACCTGTGGGTGGAAGGCGTGTGGGAGCTGATTCTGGGCTCGTTGCTGGCGTTTGTGCTGATCAAAACCACCGGCGTGGATCGTGAAGTGATCGACAAATGGCTCTACGTCATCATTGCCATGGCGCTGATCACCGGCATTCTGGGTACCGGCCACCACTTCTTCTTTATTGGTATGCCGGGTTACTGGTTGTGGGTGGGTACTATTTTTTCAGCTATGGAACCGATTCCATTTTTCATGATGACGGTGTTCGCCTTCAACATGGTGCAACGCCGCCGTCGTGACCACGCCAACCAGGCTGCGCTGTTGTGGGCGGTGGGCTGCTCGGTGGTGGGCTTCCTTGGCGCGGGCTTGTGGGGCTTCATGCACACGCTGGCTCCCATCAACTACTACACCCATGGCACGCAGATCACCGCTGCGCATGGCCATCTGGCCTTTTACGGCGCTTATGTGCTGGTGGTGATTGCCATGATCAGCTACGCCATGCCAACGCTGCGTGGGCGTGAAGCCAACAGCCGGCGCGCGCAAAGTTTTGAGATGTGGAGTTTCTGGATCATGACCATCAGCATGGGCTTGATGGTGCTGGCCTTGACCGGTGCGGGCATTTTGCAAGTGTGGTTGCAACGCATGCCGACCGAGGGTGCGATGTCGTTCATGCAAACGCAAGACCAATTGCGCTTTTTCTATTGGCTGCGTGTGGCCGGCGGTGTCAGCTTCCTGCTCGGTCTGCTGACCTACCTGTACAGCTTCTTTGCCGCTCCCGGAGCGAATGAAGACGAGGTGCAGGTGCAGGGCGGTATGCTGCATCGCCGTGTCAAGGCAGCGTGAGCGCCAGGGACATGAGCAGCCTTCCGTTTTATGCCGAGCAGGCGGGTGAATGCAGCTTGTTCGAGCATGCGTGGCGCAAGCAACTGCCGCTGCTCATCAAGGGGCCTACCGGGTGCGGCAAAACCCGCTTTGTCGAGCACATGGCGGCACGCCTGAAGCGGCCCCTGGTGACGGTGTCGTGTCATGACGACCTGAGTGCTGCCGACCTGGTGGGGCGCTTTCTGATCGGCAACGGCAGTACCCAGTGGTCGGATGGCCCCTTGGCACGTGCCGTGCGCCAAGGTGCCATCTGCTATTTGGACGAGGTGGTCGAAGCGCGCAAGGACACCACGGTGGTGTTGCACCCGCTGGCCGACGACCGGCGCATTCTGCCGATTGAGCGCACCGGCGAGGAGTTGGCGGCACCGCCCGAATTCATGCTGGTGATTTCCTACAACCCGGGTTACCAGAATTTGCTCAAAGGCTTGAAACCCAGCACGCGCCAGCGCTTTGTCAGTTTGAGCATGAACTACCCCAACGCCATGGTCGAGGCAGGCATTGTGCAAGCCGAGGCGGGCATTACCCAGGCGCAGGCTCAGCAGCTGGTGCAATTGGCTACGGCTTTGCGCGCGCTCACCGACCATGATCTGGAAGAAACCGCCAGCACCCGCTTGCTGGTGTCAGCGGGGCGTTTGCTGGCCTCGGGCTTGCCACTGCAAACCGCGTGCCAAGCCGCCATCATTGACGCACTTACTGATGACCTCGCCACCGCCCAGGCTTTGCGTGAAGTGGCGCGCGCGCTGTTTGGCGATGCTAGCTGATTCATCCCTGAGCACTTTCGCTGTTTGCCAGACACGGCCCGGCAAGCGCGCGCCTGCGCGCTTGCAACAGTGGCGACTGTTCACGCAAATCGGCTTCTTCGCGTTGTTCGTGTTGGCTCCGGCGCTGGACCTGTTGCGCTTTGATCTGACCCAGACCCAGCTTTGGTTTCTGGGGCAGCGCTGGTCGCTGGGCATTGACGCGCTCGCCAGTGGGCAAATCAACGCCACCGACGCTGCCTTGCAGCTGCTGTGGCGCGCTTTTTTGCCGGCACTGCTGTTGGTGGCGCTGTTTCTGGGGGTGGCTTACCGCTATGGTCGGCTGTATTGCGGCTGGCTGTGCCCGCACTTTTCAATGGTGGAGATGCTCAACAAACTGTTGCATCGTGCCTGCGGCAAACTGAGCATCTGGGACAAAAGCCGCACACCCCGGGCGGGTGCTGTGCCTGATGCGCGCTGGTGGCCTTTGTTTGCCTTGAGCTGCGCCCTGATGGGTTTTGTCTGGGCCATCACGCTGCTGACTTACCTGTTGCCGCCTGTCGTGGTGTGGGGCAACTTGATCCATGGCACATTGACCACCAACCGGACCCGATTTTTACTGATTGCTAGCACCCTGTTCACGCTGGAATTTGCTTTTGCACGGCATTTGTTTTGCCGCTTTGGCTGCGCCGTGGGCCTGTTCCAGAGCCTGGCCTGGATGGCCAACCCGCTAGGCATGGTGGTGGCTTTTGCGCGCGAACGGGCGCGCGAGTGCAAAACTTGCGACGCACCCCGTGGTTCAGCGTGTGACAACGCCTGCCCCATGCGGCTGAACCCGCGCAACATCAAGCGCATGATGTTTTCGTGTGTGCAGTGCGGCCAGTGCTTGAGCGCGTGCGATGCCACCCAGCAAGCGCAGCAGCGCAGTCCGTCGCTGCAGTGGCAGGTGGGCGTGGAAGCCCTGCGTGAAACCTTGCGCCAACGCCAGCGCGAACAAACCGGGCTGCGCTGATGGAAGAATGGGTCGGACAGGGGTGGCATAAAGCTATTACTTCAATAGCTAATAACGATTATCCATCAAGGGCTGTAACCCTAAAAGATATGAAAAAAACGATCGGCATCGTGTTTCGCGCGGCCGGTGGGTCAGCGGCGGTGCGTATGGCGCCTGCCAGCGCGCAAACCGTCGGCGGGCAACGCCATTGGTTGCAAAAGCTCGCCGGCACGGGGCGGCGTGCCGACTGCGCCCAACTGGAGCCCGATGTGCTGGCGCTGCCGGGCACACTGGCCGTGTTTGACGACGTGCAGCTCAACCGTGACCTGTACCTGTGGCTGGCGATGCTGTCGGCGTTTTACCAGCCCAGCGGCCACTGGGTCAGTGACAACCTGCGCGCGACCCAGTGCACACTGGGGCATTGTCCGGGTTTTACAGCAAGATACCAAGCGCTGTTGCAGGCGCATCTGGCGCAGCGCCCAAGCCCGCGCCAGATGCGCGGCGCTGTGGCACAAGCCGAGTCTGCGGTGCAGTCGGCGTTGCGTGAGCAAGTGGCCAATGACGCGGTGATTGAACCCCGGCAGGTTGCCGCTGTCTGGTTGTGGTTGCGTGCCGGCGCTGCCCACACCGCTGTACCCCATCGTCCCGGCCACGAGCCTGCGGCCGAACCACGCCAGCAGCCTGCCGCGCGCCAGGACGCGCAGCGGCGGCACAGCCAAGCCACCGCACACGACCAAAGCCGCAACGCCATGGTGTTGCCGTTTCGCGCCGAAGCGCTGATGTCGTGGAATGAGATGGTGCACGTTAACCGCAGCAGCGACGATGAAGAAGACGGCAATGCGCTCAACGCCGCCAACGACATGGACAAATTGTCGGTCGCACCCGACGGACAGACGCTGGCTTCCCGCGTCAAATTCGACCTGGATTTGCCCAGCAGCAGCGCCGACGACATGGCCCTGGGCCCCGGCATCGCGCTGCCGGAGTGGGACTATCGGCGTGGCGTGCTGGTGCCTGACCATTGCCAGGTGCAGGTGATGCAGGCGCAGCACTGCGCGCCGTTCAAACCATCGGCCAGCCTGCGGGTCACGGCCAGACAACTGCGCCGCCGGTTGGAAATATTGCGCGATGCGCCACGCGTGGTGCATGGCCAGGACAGCGGGGACGATCTTGACCTGGATGCCTGGGTGCGCTTTCAGGCCGACCACTGCAACCTGCATGCGCCGTGCAGCGACACCCCTCCCATCTACACGCGCCACGCCCGCCTGGACCGCAGTCTGGCCACACTGCTGCTGGCCGACCTGTCCCTGTCCACCGATGCCTACGCCACCGCACAGGCTCGCGTCATTGATGTGATCCGCGACGCGCTGTTTGTGTTTGGCGAAGCGCTGCACGCGGCGGGTGACCCGTTCGCGATCTGGGGCTTCAGCTCGGTGCGCCGCCAGCATGTGCGCATGCAGCACCTGAAAACCTTTGAAGAGCCCTGGTCTGCGCCAAGTCAGGCGCGTGTCGGGGTCATCAAGCCGGGCTACTACACCCGCATGGGGGCGGCTGTTCGCCACGCCACCTTGCAATTGGCGCAGCGACCGGAACGTAAGCGGCTGTTGATGATCTTGACCGATGGCAAACCCAATGATCTGGACGTGTATGAAGGCCGCTACGGCTTGGAGGACACACGCCAGGCGGTGCGCGAGGCCCATGCTGCAGGGCTGATTGCGTTTTGCGTCACCGTCGACGAAAAAGCCCACGACTACCTGCCGTTGCTGTTTGGCCAGCATGGCTACGCCATGGTGCACCAGCCGCAAGAGCTGGTGCGGCAGTTGACCAAGGCCTGGTTGACGCTGGCACGCTGAAGTTCGTCAATGGCCGGTTGGCAAACTACAGCCAGTGGATGAAGGCGACGGTTGTGGCTGTGCTGGGGTTGATGCGCCAGTGGGAGGTGGCGGCACCGGGTTCGGGGCTGCCAATCGGTCACTCCACTCCAGCCAGTCGTCGCCAAACAATTCACTGGGGTGCGGTGAGCGCTCGTTGGCACAGGCCATGGCATGGGTGGCGCACAACTGGTCGCAGCCCCAGCAAATGCGCTCGGGGTGCGCTGGGTGGATCGGGAATTTGATCGACATGGCCGCCAGATTGTGCCTTCAACGGGGCACCAGGAAAGTGGACTTTTCAATCACGACACGCGAGTCATCCGGGTCGTCGCTAGTGATCTCAAAGGTAATTGGCGATGACTTGCCACGCAACTCCTGCGCAGCCTGCGCGGGCAAGGCCAGGCGCACCGTGAGTGCGCCGATACCGGCGGATGTAACGCTGAGCTGGGGTGGTGTGCGCAATTCCAGTCCGGACAGGCCGCTGGCCTTGACGGTGTAGGTGCGCTGCTGCTCCGAGGTGTTCATGACTTTCAGGCGATACAGATTCTCGATGTCGCCATTACCAACTTCGCGCGCCATGGTGCCCCGGTCGCGAATGATGTCCACCGCAAAGCCTTTGCGTGTACCCAAGCCACCAATCAACAAGCTGGCCATCAGCAGAAACAGGGCTCCGTAAAACCAAACCCGTGGCCGCCAGCTGCGGCGCAGCATCTGGGGCACACTCAGCCGGTCGGCCATGCCGCGCCCAGAGGAATACTTGATCAGCCCCTTAGGGTAGTCGAGCCGG
>JAQTSL010000132.1:5105-9209 GCA_028711355.1 Rhodoferax sp. | reverse complement strand
CCAAACGCGCCGTTGCTGACACCGACGGACATGCCACCGGCGCTCAAACTGGCATTGACATCCTGCCCGGCCATGAGCACATCAGTGCCCGACACCGACACCCCCACCGTGGCGCTCAATATGGCATCACCCACGGTACCCGTCAGGGTTCCCGATGCCAGCACATACTCACCCACCGAGCCATCTGAATTAAACGTTGTAGTGCCGACCGTGAGCGGTGTGGCACTGAGGTTCAGCAAGCTATCGTTGGCGCTGCCATCGGCCAAATTGCCGTAACCCCAATTGAAGTCGAGCGCCAAATTGCTGCCCGACAGGCTGACGCCACTCATCCCCCCCACGGTGGCGCTGCCAATGCTGCCCTGACCCATCAGCCAGCCGTACCCGACTGCATCACCCTGCACAAACGCCATGTCCAGGTTCAGTGCGTTGAGCGTCAAACCCTGACTCCCCACGCCCAAAAACCCGCTGACATTGCTGGCGCTCAAACTCCAGACGTTGGTATTGAGTGGGGTTGTGCTGCCCGCAGGTGTCAGGCTTTTGTCGGCGTTGTAGCCCAGCGTAAAACTACCCTGCGCGGTCAGGTTGCCACCCAGATCGAGGTTACCGCTGAAAGTAACCGGGGCGACATCCTGAAAATAGCTGTAATTGAGCCATTGCCCGATCTGATTGGTTTGCGCCACCCCCAAACCCAGTAAATCTGCGGGGTTGGCATCGAGTGCACTCAACACGTAATCAAGCGACGGATCGACGGTGTGCGCTGTCAATGTCAGACTGGTCGTGCCCTGCGTGACCTCAAAAAATACCCCGTCGTTGGTCTTGAGCAAACCTGAACCGACATCAAACTTGCCAGTCACCGAGCCATAGGTCATGACGGTAAAGGTCTGGCCGTCAGTAGGTTTGTAGCCACCCCACAAGGCCACATCGAGGGTGCCGCCCAGCGCTGCCGCACCACTGACATTGATCTGATCGTAAAAACCGTCGCCGGTACCCGCGGCGCTACCTCCCAGCTCAATCAACAAAGTGCCCGACGCATCCTGGGTATAAGCTGCCACATTCTGCACACCAGGCGAATAGCCCGGACTAACGAAGCCGCTATTCAATAAACCAAGGTTCAACGTGCCGCTACCGCCCAGCACCTCGTTGGCGGCCACCCGCAGTGACGCATCCATAAAACCCGACTGCAGTGACATCTGGCCCATATCGAACAAAACCGCATCCACCGGAAAGGTTTTGGCAGCGCTGTTGGCGGCCGGATTGGACAGCAGACGCGCCATCATCGGCACTGAAATGGAAGGGCTGCTGTTGGCTTGGGCCGCTGCGTAGGCCTCGGTGATGCTTTGGATATCGGCGCGATCAGGTGGCAGCACCACCATCATGGGAGCAAAAACAGGGTCTGCTGAGAGCAGAACGCGCGGCTCTAGCGGCTCAATGCGAAATGCATCACGCCTGATTGCATCACGAATTCGTGATGCAATTGATGTTTTTACTGTTCTCATGGCGCACGTCCTCAATCACAAATGTGAAATGGTTTGGCAAGCCACAGCATAGCGCAAATACGACAACAATGCCTCCAATTAATGGCTTTGTAAGTCATTGGTTTGCAAGGCGCATGAAACCAGAGTTTTCTCGAAAACCGAGACCGACAAAATCGGCGTGCCGCTTGACGCAGACCCATGCCGTACAGCTTGTTCGAATTAGCGCTCAAGGTCACCTCAATAGCACGCAATGGTTCGTGCCAGTTGGGCAGCGTCATAGGCAATGATGCGGAAATGCTCGGTGCTGGGAAAAGTAGAAACCCGGGCATTTCCGACGTACCGAGCCACGATGCGCCCAAAGCCGGTCTAAGGCACTTTAGTCCATCACCCAATTGGGTTTGCGTCAAATCAGAACCACATTCACCGGACGGTAGTGGGAGTTTGTGAAAAAGCCTCTCGGCTTTATCGAATAAGCCCTGACAGTTCTTATTTTTATCTCGCTTTGACAGTGCAGGCGTCGATTACCTGCCGCACCGTGGCAGCGGGCGCGGCACGCACCGCCGCGCGGCCAGGTTGCTCGATCAGCACAAATTTGATCTCACCAGCCTCGGCCTTTTTGTCCAGCCCCATCAACGCCAGATAGCGACCGGCGTTGTCCGATGGACTCAGTACTGGCGCCAGCACCGGTAACCCAGCCTGGCCGATCAAGGTGGTCAGGCGATGCACAAAAAATGCATCGACGTAGCCCAGGCGCTGTGACAACTGTGCGGCCATCACCATGCCACAACCAACCGCCTCACCGTGCAGCCAGACACCGTAGCCCAGTCCGGCCTCAATGGCGTGGCCAAAGGTGTGGCCAAAGTTCAAAATGGCGCGCAAACCCGACTCGCGCTCGTCCTGCGCGACCACCCAAGACTTGATCTCGCAACTGCGGCGCACCAGATACGCCAGCGCGACCGGCTCGCGCGCCAGCACGGCATCAATATTGGCTTCGAGCCAGCCGAAGAAATCCATGTCGGCAATCGGCCCGTACTTGATAACCTCGGCCAGTCCGGCTGACAGCTCGCTCTGTGGCAGCGTCCTGAGCGTGTCCAGGTCGCACACCACCTTCTGCGGCTGATAAAACGCGCCGATCATGTTTTTGCCCAACGGGTGGTTGATGGCGGTCTTGCCCCCTACCGATGAATCCACCTGCGCCAGCAGCGTGGTGGGCACCTGCACAAACGGCACACCGCGCATGTAACAGGCCGCAGCAAAACCGGTCATGTCACCCACTACGCCGCCGCCCAGCGCAAACAGCACGGTTTTGCGGTCACAGCCGTGCTGGAGCAGCGCGTCAAAAATCAGGTTCAGGCTGTCCCAGGTCTTGAACGCCTCACCGTCGGGCAGCGCCACGGTAAAAACCTGCCCGTAGTGCAACAGCAAAGCCTTTTGCAGGCGTTCGCCATACAGCGGACCGACCGTGGTGTTGGTCACAATCAGCGCTGACGCAGCTTTGGGCAACTGCGCGTAGCTCAGCGGGTTGTCAAACAGCGAGCCACGAATGGCAATGGTGTAGCTGCGATCGGCCAAATCGATCGAAACGGTTTGCAGGTCGGAGAAGTTCATGGCAGTGAGTTTAGAGTGTGTTAGCCACAACTTTTGCACCTTCAATTTCAAGCTGTTGCAAGATCACGTTGGCCAGACTCGATCCCGACGGCCGCCCGGTTTCAACACAGATATGCGCGGTTTGCCGGTACAGCGGATGCCGCTGGGTGTGCAGCTCGCGCAAGCGCTGTAGCGGGTCGGCCACTTGCAGCAACGGACGATTTTTGTCATGACGCAGGCGGCCAAAGAGCTCATCAGGCAAGGCATTGAGATACACCACCCGGGTACGCTGGCGCAAATGCTGGCGGTTTTCAGACCGCAGCACCACCCCACCGCCGGTTGACAAAACGCCCGCTGGCTGCTGCGTGAGCTCATCAATGACAGTGGCCTCCAGGTCACGAAACCGGTCTTCACCCGCACGCTCAAAATAGGCCCTGATCGAGCAGCCCAGACGTTGCTCTATGACATGATCAGAGTCAAAAAAAGGTTGTTGAAGCTTGCGGGCAAGTTGCCGCCCAACGGTCGATTTGCCAGAGCCTGGCAGACCAATGAGCGAAATCATAAAAAATAATCCGCGCACGTTCTTTGGGGCGCGGCTGCAAGGTCAAAGACCCGCCTGGTAATCGCACCCATGTCAGGCTGTGCCACCCACGGTCAGCCCATCCAGTCGCAGCGTCGGTTGACCCACGCCCACCGGCACGCTTTGGCCCTCTTTGCCGCAGGTGCCGACACCACTGTCAAGCTTTAGGTCGTTGCCGATCATGCTGACGCGTTTGAGGCACTCCGGGCCACTGCCAACCAGCGTTGCGCCCTTGACCGGATACTGAATCTTGCCGTTTTCAACCCAATAAGCCTGGCTGGTTGAAAAAACAAACTTGCCGCTGGTGATATCCACCTGGCCGCCGCCAAAGTTGGTGGCGTATAGGCCCCGCTTGATACTGGCCACGATTTCTTCTGGTGCCTTGTCGCCACCCAGCATATAGGTGTTGGTCATACGCGGAATCGGCACGTTGGCGTAGCTTTCGCGCCGGCCGTTGCCAGT
>JAQTSL010000132.1:0-5095 GCA_028711355.1 Rhodoferax sp. | reverse complement strand
CAAGCGCGCGTTCATCGCGTCCTGCAGGTAGCCTTTCAGGATGCCGTCTTCAATCAGCACGGTGCGACGGCTGGCGTTGCCCTCGTCATCGACGTTGAGTGAACCACGCCGGTCGGCAATCGTGCCGTCGTCCAGCACCGTCACCCCCTTGGCCGCCACGCGCTGACCAATGCGGCCACTGAACGCGCTGGCGCCCTTGCGGTTGAAATCACCCTCCAGCCCATGGCCGATCGCCTCGTGCAACAAAATACCCGGCCAGCCCGGGCCCAACACCACCGTCATCTCGCCAGCCGGGGCCGGGCGGGCCTCCAGATTGGTCAGTGCCGCATCGACCGCTTCATCCACATAGCGCTGGATCACCGCGTCGTCAAAATAGGCAAAGCCAAAGCGCCCACCGCCACCGGCGCTGCCCATTTCGCGCCGGCCGTTTTGCTCGGCAAACACCGTGACCGAGAGCCGTACCAGCGGTCGCACATCGGCCGCCAGGGTGCCATCGGCGCGTGCCACCAGCACCACGTCGTGTTCCGCTGCCAGACCGGCCATGACCTGCGCCACGCGCGGGTCTCTGGCGCGCGCCAGCCGTTCCACTTGTTCCAACAAAGCCACCTTGGCGTTGCTGTCCAGGCTGGAAATTGGGTCTTGGTGGTCGTAGAGCGAACGTGATTTTGCTATTTTTTTAGAAGCTATCCGCGCACGTCTGGTCTGCGCTATAGCCCCAATAGACCTGACAGTTCGGGCCGCATCCAGCAACGCTTCCCAAGAAATGTCGTCCGAATAGGCAAACGCCGTTTTCTCGCCGCTGACAGCGCGCACGCCGACACCCTGGTCGATGCTGAACGAACCGGTTTTAACGATGCCCTCTTCCAGGCTCCAACCCTCGCTGCGGGTGGTCTGAAAATACAGGTCGGCCTCATCAACCTGGTGCGCCCTAATCTCGGACAAAGTCCGGCTCAGGTGGCTTTCATCCAGCCCAAACGGGTCAAGCAGCAGGGATTTGGCAATGTCGAGACGTTCAAGGGTGGTTGCAGATGAGATCATGGCCGGATTTTACGGGTCTGCCCAGTTTTCGTGGTAGTGTTGCGTCCATGCACCGTGCACTGCAAACTACTGCGACTAGGCTTCGCAGCCACCTGTCAAAGCTGATGCGTCCCAACCCGTTGGCCGCACTGACACTGGTGCTGGGGTTGCTGATCAGCACCGTCGTGGTCTGGCAAATGCAAAAGACAGACTTGCAAGCACAGCGCAATCGCTTGTACAACCAGGCCAGCGACCACGCCAGCGCCATTCAGAACAACCTGGACCGTGCCCTGTCTGCCGTCTATGCGATGGCAACGTTGGTGCAACAAGGCCGTGGTCACATCAATAACTTTGATCAAACCGCTCGCAGGATGCTGCCGTATTACCCCGGCGTGTCGATCCTGATCCTGGCACCTGGCGGTGTCATCAGCCACGCCGTGCCGCTGGCCGGCAACGAAAAGGCGATTGGCCTGGACTTGCTCAAAGACCCGGTGATGCGCGCCGAAACCCAGCTTGCCCGCAACACCGGTCAATTGACGCTGGCCGGGCCACTGCCACTGCGCCAGGGCGGTTTGGGCCTGGTGGCGCGGCTACCCATTTTTCTGGAGGATGCGACTTCGTTGCCGGTGTTCTGGGGCTTTACCAATGTGGTGCTGCGTCTGCCGCAGGCGCTTGATTCAGCCCGCCTGTCAGAGCTGGCACAGCGCAACCTGGCCTATCGGCTGTGGCGCATCAACCCCGAAACGGGTCAACAACAAGTGATCGCCGAGTCCGGCCCTGGCGCCTTGATGGAGCCGGTGGACAAGAGTTTTGATGTTCCCAATGGTGCTTGGACAATCAGCGTGGCGCCCAGCAGCGGCTGGGACAACCCGGTCCGGCTGACGACCCGGCTGGGATTGGGTTGGTTGACCTCTTTGCTGCTGGCCTACCTGGTCAAATTGCAGATGCGACAAATGGCCTCCAAGGCCGACCTGGAGCGGCAGGTTGCCGAGCGCACCAATGACATCCGCGCCTCTCAGATGCAATTGGCGGCAACCCTACAGGCGATTCCCGACCTGCTGTTCGAGATCGATATAGACGGCCGCTTCATCACCTACCATGCGCCGCGTAGCAGCCTGTTGATGGTACCCGTTGAGTCGCTGATTGGCAAAACAGTCCATCAGGTTTTGCCCGAGCTTGCTGCACAAACCGTGCTACAGGCGGTGCAGGACGCCCAACGCGACCAGGTCTCTTACGGCAAGCAACTGGAGCTGCCGTTGCCGCAAGGCGCACGCTGGTTTGAGCTGTCGGTTGCGTGCCGGTCGCAGGCCGCCGGGCAGCGCAGCAGTTTTATCGTGATCTCACACGACATCACCGACCGGGTCGAGGCCGAACACCACGTACGCCAGTTGGCCTATTTTGATGTCCTGACCGGTCTGCCCAATCGCAGCCTGCTGCAAGAACGCATCCACCAAGCCGTGACCGAAGCTGGGCGCCGCCAGGAACACCTGTGCGTGATGTTTCTGGACATAGACCACTTCAAAAACATCAACGATACGTTGGGGCACCGCGTGGGTGACCAGTTGTTGGTAGAGGTAGCCCGGCGGATGCAGGCCACGGTGCGGGCCCAGGATACCGTGGCGCGCCTGGGCGGCGATGAATTTATCATTTTGCTGCCCGACACCAGCGCTCGCGGTGCCGCCCGCGTGACCGACAAGCTGTTGCAGGCAGTCAGCCTGCCGGTCAAGGTTGTCGGGCACGACTTGAGCGTGACTGCGTCGATCGGTGTAGCCATCTATCCCGAAGACGGCAGCGACGCCGGCACGCTACAGCAGCATGCTGATGTAGCCATGTACCGCGCCAAAAGCAATGGCCGCAACGGCTATCAGTTTTTCATCAATTCGATGCAGGCAGACGCAGCCCGCACCTTGTTGCTGGACAACGAACTGCGCCGTGCGCTGGCGCGCCATCAGTTGCATCTTGATTACCAACCCCAGGTGTCGATGGCAACCGGACAGGTCGTGGGGGTGGAAGCGCTGCTGCGCTGGACGCACCCCAAATTGGGCCGCATTTCACCCATCGAATTCATCCCAATTGCTGAAGGCAATGGCCAGATTTTGCCGATTGGCGAATGGGTCTTGCGCAGCGCCTTGCAGCAGGCCACGGCTTGGGCGGCAGCGGATCTGCCCAGCATGACCGTGGCTGTCAATTTGTCAGCGGTGCAATTTCGCCAGCCACACCTGGTGCAGCGCGTGGCGACCATTCTGCAAGAAGAAGGCGTACCGGCAGGGGTGCTCAAGCTGGAACTGACCGAAAGTGTGGCGCAGCAAGACCCCGAAGGCGCCATGATCATCATGGAACAGTTGCACTTGCAGGGCGTGCAGTTGTCGATCGATGACTTTGGCACCGGCTATTCGTCACTGAGCTACCTCAAGCGTTTCAAGGTCAATCAGCTCAAGATCGACCAATCTTTTGTACAGGACATCACCCACGACGCGGATGATCTGGCGATCGTCAGCGCCATCATCAGCATGGCACGCAGCCTGGGCCTGACAACCATTGCCGAAGGCGTTGAAACCCAGCAACAACTGGCGGTTTTGCGCCAGTTGGGTTGCGCCGAAATTCAGGGCTACCTGTATTGCAAACCGCTGCCAGCAGGCGAGATTGAAGCTTGCCTGCGCGCGTGGCCGACGTCCGCGCAACCCTGATCTGTCGCCGCAAGGTGAACCGCCAACATCCGACAAAGTGTTGAGGACAGAGCAAATTTGCTGCGCAAATATTGGTCTGTCCCGCAAGCTATCAGGATTGCACCAGCCGCTTCGACTTGGCGATCGACATCAGAATACCCAGCCCCAGCCCGAGCGTCACCATCGCCGTGCCGCCGTAGCTGATAAACGGCAGCGGCACGCCCACCACCGGCAAAATACCGCTGACCATGCCCATATTCACAAAGGCGTAGCAAAAAAAGATCATGGCCATGGCGCCAGCCAGCAAGCGGGTGAACAGGGTGGGCGCCTCCAGCGCAATTGCCAACGCACGCAACACCAAAAACAGAAATGCTGCAATCAACAGCACATTGCCAAACAGGCCAAACTCTTCAGAAAACGCGGCAAAAATAAAATCGGTGGTGCGCTCGGGAATAAATTCCAGATGGGTCTGTGTACCCTGCATGAAGCCCTTGCCCCAAAAGCCGCCCGAGCCAATGGCGATCATGCCCTGGATGATGTGAAAACCCTTGCCCAGCGGGTCCCGCGCCGGGTCGAGCAGCGTGCAAATACGCTGCTGCTGATAGTCGCGCAACAGCGGCCAGCGCACGCCATCGGCGCACAACTGCGGCTCAAACACCACCAGCAGCGTGATGCCCACCAGGCCCAGCAGCAGCGGCGGTCCAATCAACTTCCAGCTCAGTCCAGCAAAAAACATCACCGATAAGCCTGCCGCCAGCACCAGCAGCGCCGTGCCCAGGTCGGGCTGCTTCATGATCAGGCCCACCGGCAGCGCCAGCAAGACACCGGCGACAAGAAAATCGAGCGCGCGCAACTGCCCTTCGCGCTTTTGGAACCACCACGCCAGCATCAGCGGCATGGCAATCTTCAGAATCTCGCTGGGCTGAATGACAACGCCAACGTTGAGCCAGCGTTGTGCGCCTTTGCGCGTCACGCCAAAAACCGCCACCGCAACCAGCAAGGCCACGCCCACGGTGTACAGCGGCAGCGCCAGCACCATCAGACGTTGCGGCGAAATCTGGGCCACCACGAACATGATGAACCCGGCAATCAGCATATTGCGCGCATGGTCTTCAAAACGCGTGCCGTGGTCATAGGCTGACGAATACATCGTCAGCAAACCAGCACTGGCCAGCAAAAAAACGGCAAACGCCAGCGCACCGTCAAAGCCGCAAAGCAGAGGCAGCCAGCGCCGCCCGCTCGCAGGACGATCAAACGCAGAAGACATCCGACACCTGTCACACCACCAATGTGACGCGGACAAACTTGCGCTTGCCTACCTGTAGCACGTAGCTGCCCAGACCCAGCCTGAGACCCTTGTCACCGATCACCGTGCCGTCCAGTCGGACACCGCTGCCGTCAATCAGACGGTT
>JAQTSL010000131.1 GCA_028711355.1 Rhodoferax sp. | reverse complement strand
TCAGCTTGAGCTCATGCAGGCATTCAAAGTAGGCCATTTCGGGCGCGTAACCGGCTTCCACCAGGGTTTCGAAACCCATTTTGACCAGTTCAACGGCGCCGCCGCACAACACAGCTTGCTCGCCAAACAAATCGGTCTCAGTCTCTTCTTTGAAAGAGGTCTCAATGATGCCGGCCTTGCCGCCACCGTTGGCCATGGCATAAGACAGCGCCAAATCACGCGCCTTGCCGCTACAGTCTTGATGGATGGCAATCAACTGCGGCACACCACCGCCCTGAACATAGGCGCTACGCACCGTGTGACCAGGGGCTTTGGGCGCCACCATCCACACATCCAGGTCGGCACGCGGCAAAACCTGGTTGTAATGCACGTTGAAGCCGTGTGCGAACACCAGCGAGGCACCCTGCTTGATGTTGGGCGCCACATTGTTGGCATAGACGTCGGCAATTTGCTCGTCGGGCAACAAGATCATCACCACATCGGCAATCTTGACGGCGTCGTTGACTTCCATGACGTTCAGGCCTGCTTTGCCAACCTTGTCCCACGAGGCACCGCCCTTGCGCAGGCCAACCACCACCTTGACACCGCTGTCGCTGAGGTTTTGCGCATGGGCATGGCCCTGACTGCCGTAACCGAGGATAGCCACGGTCTTGCCCTTGATCAGACTCAGATCACAATCTTTATCGTAAAAAACTTTCATCGCTCGCTCCGTTATAAAAAACAAACTGACAACCTTGCGGGACAGACATTCGGCTCTGTCCCCAACAAACTAACAACCTTGCGGGACAGATCTTTAGCTCTGTCCCCAACAAACTGACAACCTTGCGGGACAGATCTTCAGCTCTGTCCCCAACTGATTAACGTGAAAAAACTGGTTGTCATACCGGGCCGCGACCCGGCATCGATGGATTGCGGATCAAGTCCGTAATGACAACCATCCTTCATGCTTCGGGGTGACTTTGCTGCCAACGAGGTCAAACCCGCAAAATCCGCTCGCCCCGGCCAATGCCGCTGGCCCCGGTACGCACCGTTTCCAGGATGGCTCCGTTTTCAATGGCACTCAAAAAAGCGTCATTTTTGGACTGGTCACCGGTCAGCTCCACGGTGTAACTCTTTTCCGTTACGTCAATGATACGACCTCTAAAAATGTCGGCCATGCGCTTCATCTCTTCGCGCTCCTTGCCCACCGCGCGCACCTTGACCATCATCAACTCGCGTTCGGTGTACGCTCCTTCGGTCAGATCGACCACCTTGACGACCTCAATCAGACGATTCAGATGCTTGGTGATCTGCTCGATCACCTCATCGGACCCGGCCGTTTGAATTGTCATGCGCGACAGGCTCGGGTCTTCGGTGGGTGCCACCGTCAGCGACTCGATGTTGTAACCACGGGCCGAAAAAAGCCCGACCACGCGCGACAAGGCGCCCGCTTCGTTTTCCAGCAAAACAGCAATGATATGTTTCATAGTATGTGACTCCTCATTTTGCTGCCCTCCCCCGGAGGCGGTAACCAGCGGGCTTGGCAGGCAATAGATTCATCCAGTTTGGGTTAAAGATCTTCCGAACTGAGCAGCATTTCGGTGATGCCACTGCCGGCGCGCACCATCGGGAACACGTTTTCGGTCGGGTCGGTACGAAAATCCATGAACACGGTGCGGTCCTTGAGCTTGCGCGCCTCGCGCAACGCGGGTTCCACATCTTGCGCGCGCTCGATCAACATACCTACGTGCCCATAGGCCTCGGCCAGTTTGACAAAGTTGGGCAGAGCGTCCATGTAGCTGTGGCTGTAGCGGCCTTCGTATTCAACCTCTTGCCATTGGCGCACCATGCCCAGATAGCGGTTGTTCAACGACACGATCTTGATCGGCGTGTTGTATTGCAGGCAGGTTGACAGCTCTTGAATGCACATCTGTACTGAGCCTTCGCCGGTGATGCAAAACACTTCACTGTCGGGCTTGGCCAGCTTGATCCCCATGGCATAAGGAATGCCCACCCCCATGGTGCCCAGACCGCCCGAATTGATCCAGCGCCGTGGCTGGTCAAATTTGTAGTACTGGGCCGCCCACATCTGGTGCTGACCGACGTCTGACGTGATATAGACGTCGTCGTCTTTGGTCATGTTCCACAGCGTTTCCACCACATGCTGCGGTTTGATGACGTCACCGGTGCCATGGTCGTACTTCAGGCAGTCACGCTGACGCCAACCATCGATCGTGCTCCACCAGGCCGCCAGTGCAGTGGTGTCGGGCTTGACCGCACTTTCCTTGATCATCGCGATCAGCTCGGTCAGCACATCCTTGACATCGCCCACAATCGGAATATCAACACGCACTCGCTTGGAAATGCTCGACGGATCGATGTCCACATGGATGATCTTGCGCTCGTTTTGGGCAAAGTGCTTGGGGTTCCCAATGACACGGTCGTCAAAACGCGCGCCAACGGCCAGCAACACGTCGCAGTTTTGCATGGCGTTATTGGCTTCCAGCGTGCCGTGCATCCCCAACATCCCCAAAAACTTGCGATCAGTCGCCGGATACGCGCCCAGCCCCATCAGGGTATGAGTAATCGGATAGCCCAACAAATCAACCAACTGGCGCAATTCGTTGGAGGCATTGCTTAGCAATACGCCGCCACCGGTATAAATATAGGGTCGCTTGGCCGCCAGCAACAACTGCAAAGCCTTGCGAATCTGTCCGCCGTGGCCCTTGCGCACCGTGTTATACGAGCGCATCTCAACACTCTGCGGGTAACCATGAAACGGCACCTTTTTGAACGACACATCTTTGGGGATGTCGATCACCACCGGGCCGGGCCGACCACTGCGGGCGATGTGAAAGGCCTTCTTGATCGTGTCGCACAGGTCACGCGCGTCCTTGACCAGAAAATTGTGCTTGACCACCGGCCGGGTAATACCCACCGCGTCGCATTCCTGAAAGGCGTCCATGCCAATCGCGGGTGTGGGCACCTGGCCACTGATAATCACCATCGGAATGCTGTCCATGTAGGCCGTGGCGATGCCAGTCACGGCGTTAGTCACGCCCGGCCCCGAGGTCACCAAAGCCACCCCAACGTCACCGGTAGCGCGCGCATAACCATCGGCCGCGTGTACCGCCGCCTGTTCGTGCCGCACCAAGATATGCTGAATCGATTCCTGCTTGAACAGGGCGTCATAAATGTGCAGCACCGCCCCGCCGGGATAGCCCCAGACGAATTTGACGTTTTCGGCCTGTAACGCACGTATCAAAACCTCGGCACCGCGAATTTCGGTGTCAACGGTGGTCACAGCCGGTTTGGCCTTGCTGGTAACTGATCGACTGGCGGCTGAATTGACGACCGAACTGGTTTCGGCCTGGGATATTTCCATGATGAACCTTTGTGAATTTCTCTGACGAAAAACCTTGGGTGCTTCTTTGCAAACACTCGTGGCGTTACATCGAAACTTAGGGCCAGGATCATAAGCACACTACGTTTTGCACCAAATCCTGAACCGTTTGCTTTAGTTGGCGACGCGGATTATCGCACCGCAACAGAAGCCGACAACACGCTATTGGTCAGCTACCATCATTTTTTGCAGCGCAACTCCGACGGCCAAATGCATACTTGTCGCTTGCGGGTCAGGGCGTAACGCGTCCTAAGCTTCGCGCTGTACACTGCCCCAACGGCACTCCAACCTTCCAAAGCAGTCCATTTTGGCCTCATCCAAAGAACTTTCCGATTTTCTGAAAGACGTTGAAAAACGCGCTTTCAAACGGGTGGCCTATCACGTTCGAAACGAAGAATCTGCACTGGACATCGTTCAAGACAGCATGATGCGCTTGGCTGAACGCTACGGAGACAAACCAGCGCAAGAGCTTACCTTGCTGTTCCAGCGCATCCTCACTAACGCCATGATGGACTGGTTCCGGCGGCAAAAGGTCCAGAACGCACTTTTTTCCTCGTTTTCTGATTTCCAGTCAGACGGCGATGATACCGAGGAATTTGACATTCTCGAATCCTTGTCTGTGGCCGGCGTTCCACCCGAATTTGACAACCCGCAAAACAACCATGAGCGCCAGCAGAAGCTCGAAAGCATTGAAGTAGCATTGCTACTGTTGCCAATGCGTCAACGCGAAGCGTTTCTTTTGCGTTACTGGGAGGATATGGACGTCGCCGCAACCGCCAGCACCATGGGCTGTTCTGAGGGCAGCGTTAAAACCCATTGTTCCAGAGCAATTCATTCGCTGATCAAGTTACTAACGGCCAAAGGAATCAGGCTATGAGCTCACTTAACACAAAACATCGTCCCGACGAACTGCCGGCAGCGCTGGACGCCGCTGGTCGGCAACTGGCAAGTCATCTGATGCAAAGCGTGGATGAACTTACACCCAACACCAAGCAACGCCTGCGGGCTGCGCGCGAGCAGGCGGTTGACAAACGACGCCAGGTGTTGGCTGCACAGGCGCAAACCGTGTGGCGCCAGGCGGCCCAGGGTCCGTCGGATCACGGCTGGTTTGAACAACACGCCCCCGCTTGGCAATTCCTGGGCAGCATCGGCATGGTGTTTATCTTGGTTTTTGGCTTGTGGACGATCGACAACCTTGAAAGCGATGAATTCGTCAGCGAGACCGCTGAAATCGACAAACTTTTGCTGACCGATGACCTCCCCCCCGCCGCTTACCTTGACCCTGGTTTCAAGCATTTCCTCAAACTCAGCTTCCCATCGAACAGCCGTTGAACCCATGCAGCCAGGCCTCTCCAAACATTTGATCGCCGCATTCGGCTCCACCGTGCTGTTGACTGCACTCATTGCGCCTGCCGGGGCGGCTCAAGCCACCAATACCGGCACAAAGGGCCAGACTGAGACCAAACTGACCCCTCTCGAATGGTCAGGGCTGACGCCGCTACAGCATCAGGCGCTTCAACCATTGGCTTCAAGCTGGAAGACACTCAGCGAGTCACAAAAGAAAAAATGGATCGCGCTGAGCAGCAATTACACCCGCTTGCCCCCGGCTGACCAGCAAAAACTGCACCAGCGTATGGCACACTGGGCCACACTGACGCCCAAGCAACGCACCCAAGCCCGGCTTAATTTTGCTCAGACGCAGCAAATGCCCCTTGAAGACAAGGCTGAACGCTGGGAGGTCTATCAGACCTTCACACCCGAACAAAAAAAGGTGATGGCCGATTCAGCGCCCAAATTGCCATTAGCCCCAAAAGTTGCCAAAGCTGCGCCACCGGCCCGCGCCGCGTCGGTGCGTCGCCCCGCATCGACGGCCCGCGCTTCATCTGCGGCCCGTGCTGCATCGGACGCCCGCTGATCGCACAGCTTTATGCGGCGCTGCGCACCCGCCCTATCAACTGACCAACCCGGCGCCGCTTGGCAGACCCCTGGTCTGGCGCGCCGTATGGCCTGCTGGCTTTATGAGGGCCTGTTGCTATTCGGTGTGGTCTTTATCGCCGGCTATCTATTTGGCAGCCTGAGCCAGACGCGCAATGCGCTGGACAACCGGCACGCCCTGCAAGCCTTCGTGTTTGTGGTGTTTGGCATCTACTTTGGCTGGCTCTGGTCCAACGGCCAGACGCTGGCGATGAAAACCTGGCACATCCGGGTGCTGGACTTGCAAGGCCAGCGGTTGACGCAGCGCCACGCGCTGTTACGCTATTTGCTATGCTGGTTGTGGGTGCTGCCACCGCTACTGGCAGCTTGGGCGTTCCAGCTTTCTGGCGCCCAATCGCTGATCATCCTGCCAGGCTGGGTCGTGATCTGGGCGCTGTTGAGTTTGCTGCATCCGCAGCACCAGTTCTGGCACGACGCGCTGGCGCGCACCCAACTGGTCATGGATCAAACGGGTCATTGAGACCGGTAAAAACCTTGACCGACGCTGGGCTCAGATGGCAGACTCGTCCATCTCGCCGGTACGAATGCGCACCACCCGCTCTATGGGCGTCACAAAAATCTTGCCGTCACCAATTTTGCCGGTGCGTGCTGCCTTGACGATGGCATCGACACAACGCTCCACATCGCCGGTTTTCACCACCACCTCAATTTTCACCTTGGGCAAAAAGTCCACCACGTATTCCGCGCCTCGGTACAGCTCGGTATGGCCCTTTTGTCGGCCAAAGCCCTTCACCTCGGACACCGTCAAACCGGTCACACCGCACTCGGCCAAACCTTCACGCACTTCTTCCAGTTTGAACGGCTTGACAACGGCGGTAATTTGTTTCATGGGCATGGCGGTCCTCTCAGGGTAGTAAAAATGCCGAACGGCAAGTTTTGGATATTGTGCACGAAACAGGGGGCATCTGATCAGTTGGGGTCAGAGCACATCGCTGCGCGAGTGGTCTGACCCGCAAGATATACGAGAGTTGGGGTCAGAGCACATCGCTGCGCGAGTGGTCTGACCCGCAAGATATGCGAGAGTTGGGGTCAGAGCACATCGCTGCGCGAGTGGTCTGACCCGCAAGATATGCGAGAGTTGGGGTCAGAGCACATCGCTGCGCGAGTGGTCCGACCCGCAAGATATAAAAAAATTTCAGGCGCGAAACCGGTTGGTGATCGGGTAACGCCAATCTTTGCCAAAACTGCGGTGGGTGACGCGGATTCCCACCGGTGACTGGCGGCGTTTGTATTCGTTGATTTTGATCAGTCGCGTTACGCGTTCCACGTCTGCGCTGGCGTACCCGGCAGCAACGATAGCGTCGATTGACTCGTCGTTTTCCATGTAGCGCTGCAAAATAGCGTCCAACACCTCGTAGGGCGGCAGGCTGTCCTGGTCTTTTTGGTCGGGCCGCAGCTCGGCGCTAGGGGGGCGGGTGATGATGCGCTGCGGGATCGGCTCAAACCCGGTGCCATAAGGGTCGTTGGCGTTGCGCCAGCGCGCCAACCGCAACACCGTGGTTTTCACCAAATCTTTGATTACCGCAAAACCACCCGCCATGTCGCCGTACAGCGTGCAGTAGCCGGTGGCCATTTCGCTCTTGTTGCCGGTGGTCAACACAATGCTGCCAAACTTGTTGGACAGCGCCATCAGCAAGGTACCTCGAATGCGCGCCTGGAGGTTTTCTTCGGTGGTGTCCTCGGGCAACCCCTTGAAGTCGCTGGCCAGCGTCGCCTTGAATGCTTCAAACTCGGGCACGATCGACAACTCGTCATAGCGCACGCCCAACCTTGCGGCCATGTCGCGCGCGTCCATCCAACTGATGTCTGCCGTGTAGGGCGACGGCATCATCACCGCGCGCACCTTGTCTTGGCCCAGCGCATCGACCGCCAGCGCCAGCACCAGCGCCGAATCAATCCCACCCGACAACCCCAGCAACACCCCCGGAAAGCCGTTTTTGCCCACATAGTCGCGCACGCCCAGCACCAGCGCGTCCCACAAGTCAGCGTCAGGACCGCGCTGCGGCGCCAATTTTGCTCTTAATTCAAGAGCTGTCTGTGCTTGCTCTACCTGCACCAGCAGGCAATTTTCCTTAAAACCTGGGGCACGCCCGGCCAAGCTGCCGTCGGCATTCAGGGCAAACGAATAGCCCTCAAACACCACCTCGTCCTGACCGCCCACCAGGTGCGCGTAGATCAACGGCAAACCGCAATCCAGCACCCGTTCACGCATCTTCTGCTCGCGCTCTTGGCACTTGCCCAGATGAAACGGCGACGCGTTGATCACCGCCAGCAACTGCGCCCCGGCGTCACGCGTTTGCCGCGCCGGTGTCTCAAACCAGGCATCCTCACAGATCAGCAGGCCCACCTTGACACGGTTGCCAGGCGCGCCAGCCTCAAATACGCAGGTGCCCTGCCCAACCGCAAAATAGCGGCGCTCGTCAAACACCTGGTAATTGGGCAATTCGCGCTTGGCATAAGTCGCTACCACTTGCCCTGCGCACAGCACGCTGGCGGCGTTGAAACGCTGCGGCACCGCCACCGAGCGGGTACGAACATCACCACCAGCCGGATGGCCCACCACCACACTCAGATGTTCCAGTGGTGCCAGCGCCTGTGCGACCGATCTCAGTGCTTCGTCACACGCGGCGATGAAAGCGGGGCGCAAAAACAGGTCTTCGGCGGCGTAACCGCAAATCGACAGCTCGGGTGTCAGCACCAGCCGCGCCCCGTCGGCGTAGGCATGCTGCGCCGCTTCAATGATTTTTTGCGCGTTGCCCTTGAGGTCGCCCACCACCAGGTTGAGCTGGGCAACACAAACGGTTAGCGTCATGCGCTCTGACTCTTGCCGTGGCAACCGCCGCTCAGGCCTGCACCACGCGCTGACACTGTTCGCCCAAACTTTGCACACCCAGGCGCATGGTCTGGCCAGCACGCAGATAGACCGGCGGTTTGTGTCCCATGCCAACACCAGGGGGCGTGCCGGTGGTGATCACATCGCCAGGCTGTAGTGTCATGAACTGGCTGAGGTAACTGACCAAAAACGGCACCTGATAGACCATCGTGGCGGTATTGCCGTTTTGCATCCGCTGGCCATCGACATCGAGCCAGAGCGCCAGCTTTTGCGGGTCTGGCACCTCATCGGCCGTCACCAGCCAGGGGCCCAACGGGCCAAACGTATCGTTGCCTTTGCCCTTGTCCCAGGTGCCGCTGCGGTTGATTTGATAGTCGCGCTCTGACACGTCGTTCATCACGCAATAGCCCGCCACGTGCTGCAAGGCATCGACCTGCTCGATGTAGCGCCCACCCTGACCGATCACGACTGCCAGTTCCACTTCCCAGTCGGTCTTGACCGACCCGCGCGGAATCTGCACATCATCATTGGGCCCAACCAGACAACTGGTCCACTTGCTAAAAATCACCGGCTCGGGCGGCACCGCCATGCCGGCCTCAGCCGCATGGTCTGAATAATTCAGACCAATGCCAACGCACTTGCCAACCTGCCCCACGCACGGGCCCAGCCGCAAGTCGGCCTGCGGCGTGCCAGGCACCAGCGGCAAGCTGGTCAAATCCAAAGCACGCAGTCGTGCCAGGCCATCTGGTAGCAGAGTCGCGCCAGCAATGTCCGACACCACGGCACTCAGATCGCGCACACGCCCCTGGGCATCTAGCACGCCGGGTTTTTCCTGGCCCAACGGGCCGTAACGCAGCAATTTCATGGCAACCGCCTTTCAGCCTTCTTCGCGCTCATAGCGAGCAATGCCTTCGGTGATCTCGACATGCGCGGCAGCCGGACCTTCCCAGCCCGCGACCTTGACCCATTTATTGGGTTCCAGGTCTTTGTAGTGCTCAAAAAAGT